>NZ_PNDF01000080.1:0-11293 GCF_005887195.1 Pseudoalteromonas sp. S1650
ACTATAGAGGGTTATCGGGCTACGACGATATAGTGCATGAAGTTTCAAAGGCATGGAATCACTTTATTTCAATCCCGGATCGAGTGAAGAAAATGTGCAATCGGGAATGGATTAAATTGATTTAATCTTTATGCGGAATGGTATAAAATGGCTTACTTCACCTTGCGCTAATTCGTCTTTTATTAATGAGCTTTGTCTCTTCATTGTGCATGACGAATTACCACGCTGTTGGGTTTCGCTTCGCTCTACCCAACCTACGCCAGATTTCCAAACTTTACTCTTGCAACTTTCCCCTCGCTAACTTTATTCTCGCAACTCACTCACACTGCTGTATTTCTCTCACATCGCCGCGGCCATCGCTTAGGTAGCATTGTTCTAGCAACGAGCAATAGCAGATCTCGGTTTTGATGCTATTACGTTGCTTGTTTACTTTGTCCCATTGAGTTTCATTAAATCCCGTTCGCTTGAAACCAAAAAGTTTAAGTTTGCTGCCAGATGCCAGTAACCGGTTATCACTGGCACTCGTCATAATCCAGCCAAATGCTTCGAAAATATTTATGTCGGGAGAATCATCTTGCAGAGTTTGTAGCTGTGTTTCATATGCTTGTGTATCAAAACAGCATGCAGAAATTACTTTATAGATATCTAAATATGATTGGTCGTTATAATGATACTTCACGTACTTTACTATCGCAGGTCCTGAGCCTGAATTAGTGAGTACAAAGGTGATTTCAGATTGATTTTTTTCTTCATTAAAATTCCCCGTCATTACTTCGAGCCATGGCCAGGTTGCGGCTTTTACTTGTCGTTCTGCGGCGCTGGCTTGCAAGTAAGTGGCATAAAAGGAGGCTGCTGAAATTATAATTGCGCAGAGTGCGAGAAATAGGTTTAGCCGCTCGTTGGTAAACCATGCCTTGCGCTGATTGCTGGCTGGTTGAGTGTTTTGCTGGGTAGTCTTTGTTTGCTCTTCAACGTTGGAGTCTTGCTCTGATTTAACGGTTGAACAGCTTGCGTCCTGTTGCTGATTATCCATAATTTTTAATTGTTGTTTTTATAGACTAATAAAGATACAACTTTAATTGGATAGATAAAAGAGACAGGGAGTAAAACTCCCTGATTTGGTATTAACTATTTGAGATAAATACGGTGAGCTTTTCACCCACTCTTAAGCTATCTCTTGAAAGGTTATTCCATTGTTTGAGTTTAGTGATACTGACTTTGTATTGCTTTGCAATCTTCCAAAGGCTGTCGCCAGATTTCACCTTATACTCGATTTGTTGATCAGCCAATTGCGGCAATATCAGTTTTTGACCAATACGAATGGTGTTTGTTTTTAGGTTATTGAAGGTTTTCAGCTGGCTAACTGTTACTTTATAGTTCTTTGCAATCACACTTAAGCTATCACCGCGTTTAACTGTGTAATGTTGCCACTGGCTATAATCATTGCTTTTTTGGTTAGCTAAAAGAGTTTGATAACTTGCTTGCTGATCTTTGGGAACCACAATATGTGGCGCATCAATCACAGCTGGGTATCGGATAACACCATGGTTTAGCTCTTCTAGCTCTTGCCATTTCGCTTTGTCTGCCAAGATCACGGCCCCAGTCACTGGTAAGGTCGCAATAGCCTGCTCATTTTTAATGGCAGGAAATATCATTTTTTGGTGCTTTAATAATTGTGCTGCGGCCAGTAACTTAGGCACGTATTGTTTGGTTTGCGATGGTAGCTTTAAGCTAAAGAAGTCCGTCGACTTGCCTTGTTTTTTGTTACGAGCAATTGCCTGTAATACACGCCCTTCACCAATATTGTAGGCAGCAATAGCGTGATACCAATCGCCATCAAAGCGTTTATAAAGGTATTCCATAAAATCCAAAGCTGCGCGGGTGCTGTCGATCACATCTTGGCGACCATCATACCAAGGGGTAATTTTTACTTTGAAGTATTTGGCGATTGAGGGGGTGAGTTGCCATAAACCCGATGCATGTTTGTGCGAATAGGCACTGGCATCAAAATCGCTCTCTATAAGCGGCATTAGAGCGAGTTCTATTGGTAAGTCACGGTTTTCTACTTCTGTGACGATATGATACAAATACGGCGCTGCACGGCGGCTTATTTCTTCCATGTAATTTGGATGAGTAAGGTACCAAGCAATGCGCTTTTGCACATCTGGGTGACTTGAATCGCTAAACTGTAGTTGAATGCGAATACGCTGCCATACGTCATCAAGTTCACTTGGTTTGAGCGGTGTCACCGCGTCTACTTGTGCTGTTTTAGCTTCTGCAACCACAGTGCCTGGATTGGCTTTGATGATGGGCTTCTTTTCGGGAAGTGACTCAGGGGCAGTCTGACAGCCTGTTACAATAAAAGAAACAACAACAAGGCCTAAAAATCGATTTAAAAACACGTATTAAAATACTCCGTTAACTTAGGTGCGGGTAAACTAAAGCGCCTAAGCTTAACATAGGGTGAGCTAAAAATGACCATTAGATTAACAAGCTCGCTAACTTACTCACCCAATTGAAATTAAAACGAAATACTAACTTGTAACCCAGCATAACCATGGTTTTGCGCTTCCCAATAGCGGCTGTCTATTTCTCGGGCTCTGGCATAAATCTCTATTCTGAATGGCTTTGAGTCCACGCCCATGCCCACACCAACATAGCCATCAATATTATTGTGGTCGTCATCATAGCGGTCTCTGTAGTCGTGGTCATCTCGGTCGTCGTATACAGCAAGCTCAATTAAATCTAACCCCACTTCGCCATAGACAAAAAAGTCACTGAAATAGCCAAATTTGATGCCGCTATCTAAGGTGAGAAATGTCTCCCGATCACCTTTTTTAGTAAATACTTCTGCTGAGCCTAGTGCCGTTGTAAATGCTGCGCCGAAATTACTGTAGTTATTTTTAGCCATAACTTCGATGCCGGCTGAGGTGATTGAATCAGTACTATTATGCTCTGATTTAACAAACAGGTTCATATTAGGGCTGTCATAAATACCAGCAAAGCTTGTAGCAGGAATGAAGGCAAGTGAAGAAAACAGTGCTAAGGCGAGATACTTCATATTGGTTAATCCATTAAACGTTAATGGGTACATGATACCAAATAGCGCCTTAGCAAATTGTAAGTAAGTGTTCTAACTATGTAAGTTAGCCGAACACGCAGCGAAAGCAGGCTCCTTGCTGGCGTTTGATATATACCAAATCGCCGCCATGATTGAGCATGATCTGGCGCGATAAACTTAAGCCTATTCCTGAGCCTTGTTGCTTGGTAGTAAAAAATGGCACAAAAATCATCTCAATCACATGATCGCTGATACCTGTACCATTGTCACTGACCTCTAAATACAGTTGCTGATTAGCATTTTGTGCAATGCTTACCTCAATGCACTTTGCTGACTTTGAAGTATTTAACTGCTTAAGGACATCAAGGGCATTGGTAAGCAGGTTTATTATTACTTGTTCAACTTGGCCTCTATCTATCATTACTAACTGTTGGCTTTGCACCGATAAATTCAACGTAATATTAAGTTGCTTAGCTTGTTGTGAGTGCAGAGCGACAACTTGCTTGGCAAGATCTGCCAGAATATGTGGCTGTAAGTGTGGGGCGGGTAAGCTACTAACCTTTTTAAATTGCGCTATAAATTCCCCTAAATGCTCGGTTCGTGATGCGAGTGTTGTTAGGGCGAGTTGCAAGTCTTGTTTATCTTCCTGATCATCAAAACTAAGCTCAGTTGGCAGCAGCGCCGTACAAGTTTGTGCTAAAGAAGAGAGTGGCGTAATCGAATTAGCAATTTCATGGGTTAGTACTTTGGTAAGGCGCTTATAAGCTTGTTGCTCTTTTAATTGCAGCTGATCATGAATCGATTGCAAACTGATCACTTTACGAACTTTACCTTGGATTTCGGCAATACTGATCTGCACAGATAACGTATCGTGCTGCTCACCATTTTGCCATGGCACGGTATTACGGCTATTTTGTTTTGCGTCTTGAACGAGGTTTGCGATTACACCTAAATCATCGATGTGCTTTACAGCCTGCCCAAGCAAGCGACTGACCGCAGGGTTACTTTCAATAATATTGCCTTGTTCATCACATACTAATACTGCTAAATCGATATGAATTAATAGTGCTTGTAAGAACTGAGCTTGTTGCTCTGCATTAAAACGTGCAGCCTGAATTTGTTGTTTAACCTGCTCAAATTGCTGCTGCATAGGGTGTTGGTCGCCAAAGCCTAATGTGCTGTCTCCATTCGCTAAAGCGCGAAACACCATATCTGCACGCCTTGTTTGGCGTTTAAATAAATTAAAAATTTGCGCGGCACATACCAAATTTAAAATTACTAAAAGTGCCGAAATTGCAGAAAACCCGCTCTGCTCTACTTGCCAAAACAAAGTAATTGATAAACCTATTAATGCAGCTAATAGGCTGGCTAAGATAATAAAATTTCGCATCGATTAAAGTCCGTATTTTTCTAAACGACGATACATGGCTCCGCGTGTTAGGCCGAGCGCTTTTGCTGCATGACTCACGTTCCCTTGAAAATGCTTTAAAGCTGCACGAACGGTTCTCTGCTCGATGATTTCAAGATCAAAAGTGTCGTAGTTAGTGGCGTTTGAAGAGAGCTCACTTGTGCTAACAGCAGCATTTGGTGAGCTTATCACCGAGCTTATATCAAGCTCTGAGCCTTCTGAGAGGATGACTGCTCGCTCAATTGCATGGGCAAGTTCACGGACATTGCCAGGCCAATGATACTGACTTAAACGTGTCATATCAGATGCTGCAATCGAGAGCTCACGTTTGTATTTATGTGCAAAGTGCTGCAAGTAGTAGTTACACAGTAATGGAATGTCTTCACTACGCTCACGCAGAGCTGGCAAACGGATCTCTACGGTATTAACACGGTACAGTAAGTCTTGCCTAAATTTACCTTCAGTAACTGCTTGTTCGAGGTTTTCATTGGTTGCACAGATCAAACGAATATCAATATCGATGACTTTAGAGCCACCAACCGGTGTTATTTGCCTGTTTTGTAGTGCCGCAAGTAGTTTAACTTGTTGGTTAAGCGGTAAATTACCTAGCTCGTCTAAAAATAAACTACCACCATGAGCAAGCTCAAATCGGCCGATGCGATCTTCCTTCGCGCCAGTAAACGCCCCTTTTTTATGGCCAAATAGTTCGCTTTCAAACAGGCTTTCGGCCAGTGAGCCCATATCTAGACTAATGAAAGGCTGGTTTTGGCGCTGACTTGCATTGTGGATTGCATGGGCAGTGAGTTCTTTACCTGTGCCACTTTCGCCACTAATCAATATGTTGGCATCTGTGTTGGCTGCTTTGTCGATAACCGAAAAAACCTGCTGCATGGCATCACTTTGGCCTAAAAACTCAAATGGTTGATTGCCGATTGACTGCTGCAAGGCCTGCTTTTGTTTTGTGAGCTTACCAACTTGCTGCTTGTCTTTAGCGTGTGAAAATGCCGCTGCAACAGCACCGAGTAATTGCTCATTTTGCCAAGGTTTGGCAATAAAGTCAGAGGCACCAGCTTTAATTGCTTCGACAGCTAGCTGAATATCGCTGTAGGCCGTCATAAGCAGTACCGCAATATTAGCGTCTTGGCTCATGATTTTTTTTAGCCAGTAGAATCCTTCTTTGCCACTAATTGAGTCTTGCGTGAAGTTCATATCGAGTAACACAACATCTATGGACTGATCCGCCTCATGCTGTGCGTTAATGATACCTTCGATATCAAAGGGGTTATCTGTGGTTTTTACAACCTGATAATGCTGCTTTAAAAGTAATCGTGCGGCGATAAGTACGTCGGGGTTATCATCGACGATAAGAATTGAACCTGCTTGTTTCATAACTATTTATTATTATTCCTTTATGGGAACACTAAGACTAATTGAAAATAGTAACAGTGTCCATTTATGGACGATATATGGGTTTTGAACTGTTCTATAAGCGGACACTTAATTATATTCATCTTTATTGGTTTTAATGTAAGTTGTTGTAATTTAATGAAAATAAAAGTTGGCACAAGAGTTGTTTTATCTATAGGTAATTAGCACCTAGATAACTTAAAGGCGTCAACATGGATAAGAAAATTACACGCTCAAATAACAAAGCATTTTTTAAGAAATCAATCATTGCAGCAGCATGTTTAGCTGTTGCGGCAGCAGCTTATGGTTTCACACAAACTGAGCAAACAGGTCGTAGTCAGCAAGTAACCGCGACAAGCTTAACGATTAGCACAGTACAACAAGGTGAATTTGTTGATGCTTTAAGTCTTCGTGGTCAGGTTATGCCTCGCACTACAATTTACCTAGACACCATTGCCGGAGGCCAAGTCGAAGAGCGACTTGTTGAGCAGGGTGAGTTTGTTAAAAAAGGCCAACCACTTGTGCGTTTAAGCAATACCAATTTGCAGCTTGATGTAATGAGCCGTGAAGCACAGGTGACTGAGCAGCTTAACTTTTTACGTAACACGCAAATGAATATGGAAACCAGCCGTTTAAACTTACGCCGTGATTTGCTTGAAATTGATCTTAAAATTACGCATTTATCGCGCCGCTTAAAACAAACTCAGCCGCTAGTGAAAACGGGTGTGTTAGCACAAGAGCAATTATCTGAAATTCAAGAAGACTTAGCGTATTACAAAGCGCGTAAAGAACTAACTCTTGAGCGTCAAAAGCAAGAAAACAGTATTCGTGAAGTTCAGGTAGCTCAGTTAAAAGACAGTGCCGACATGTTAGAGAAAAACCTACAGTTTGCACGTAAGAACCTTGAAAACCTACTCGTAACAGCACCTGCTGATGGTTATTTAAGTGAACTTGATGTGGAAATTGGTGAATCAAAAGGCCGTGGTGCTCGCCTAGGGCAGATTGATATTCCTAATGAATACAAGCTAGTTGTGAGACTAGATGAGTTTTACCTGAGCCAAGTTCAAACAGGTATGCAAGTGCTTATTGAGCATGAACAAGGCGAAATTGCGGCAACAGTTAGCAAAATTGATAGTCGTGTTCAGCAATCACAGTTTCAGGTTGAAGTCGATTTACCCAATGGTACGAGCAACATAAAACGCGGACAAAGCCTTGATGTGCAGCTGATGCTAGGTGATAGCAAAGGCACTGCCTTATTACTTGAACGCGGCGCATTTTTTACCAGCTCAGGAGGTAACTGGGTTTATGTCATGGAAAAAGATGGCAATCGTGCAGTACGAAAAGACATTCGTCTTGGCAAAAAGAATCAAAACTATTATGAAGTGTTAAGTGGCCTAAGCGCCGGAGATCGCGTGATCACCTCTAGCTACAGCAACTTTGATAAAGCACAACAACTACAATTTTAAGGATAAAAACAATGATTAAATTAACTAACTTATCACGCGTGTTCCGTACTCAAGATGTTGAAACAACAGCGCTTAACAACATTAACTTACATGTAAACGAAGGCGAGTTTCTTGCCATTATGGGGCCATCTGGCTGTGGTAAATCAACATTACTCTCTATTTTAGGTATGTTGGATTCGCCATCAGCAGGCAGTTTTGAGTTTTTAGGCGAAGACATCGCAGGGTTTGGTGAAAAACAATTAGCGGCACTTAGAAAAGCGTCGATTGGTTTTGTTTTCCAAAGCTTTAATTTAATTGATGAATTAACAGTATTTGAAAACGTTGAGCTGCCATTACAGTATCAAAATATCTCAAAAAGTGAACGTAAACAGCGAGTAGAAGAAATTTTAAAACGTGTTGCAATCGACCATAGAGCAGATCACTTACCGCAACAGCTATCGGGCGGTCAGCAGCAACGTGTAGCGGTAGCCCGAGCTCTTGTGATTAATCCAAAACTTATCTTAGCGGATGAGCCTACGGGTAACCTTGATTCAAAAAATGGTGATGAAGTCATGGCGATGCTGCGTGAGCTAAATCGCGAAGGTACCACGGTAATTGTGGTTACTCACTCAGAAAAAGAAGGCAATTATGCTGACCGTTTAGTGCGCTTACTTGATGGCCAAGTGATGGTTGATAAAGCTAACCGTGTTCAACAAACAGCAGAGGTGGCATAACATGATTTTAAGTTATTTGATCACCGCGCTGCGTGCGTTTAAAAACCAAAAGCAGCACTTTATTTTAAATGTTCTGGGTTTAAGTGTGGGCTTAGCTGCGGCAATTCTAGTTGCTTTATTTGCAAAAAATGAGCTTTCGTACGATAGCCAACAGCCTCATGCTGAGCGTGTTTATCGCGTTGGCCAGGACTTCTCAAAACTTGGTTTAGCTGTGGTGCCTATTTTTAATTATGTGCAGTCAAAGCAGGCTGAAGATTACAGCCAAGTTGAAGAAGTGTTCGGATTAACTATGGTCGAGTTGACTCGTGAAGCCATGGTTGATGTGAGTTACCGCAATCAAGGCTATAAGTTAAATGCCTTATATGGTGCTACAGCAAATATTGAAAACTTTATTGCTCTGAAAACGCTGGCGGGTGATTTAACAACAGCAATGAGTACACCAGACAGCCTAGCTTTAAGTGAATCAGAAGCACTGCGCATTTTTGGTCGCACCGATGTGATTGGTGAAACACTTACGCATGAACAAGGACAGTACACGGTGCGTGCCGTGTTTGCAGACTTAAAAGACAACACTCACTTTGCCTTTAAAAACCTTGTTTATGTTAAGCATGATCCAAGCAAAATAGACATCAACAGTAGTTATGTTTATATGCGTGTAGCAGAGGGCACCGATACCGATGCATTAGCTAAAACCTTAACAAAGCGCTTTTTTAGCAATTCGATGCTGGAGCAAGTTAGTTTAGAGCTACACCCATTACTTGATTTACATCTAACGGCTAAATCACCGTTTGAGATGAAAGCAGGTGGTGCTAAACAAGTGGTGATGATCTGTGTTGGTTTAAGCGTGTTACTTATTCTTATTGCAGGTTTTAACTTTATTAATATGACCATCGCTCAATCGACGAAACGTGCAAAAGAAGTGGGTGTGCGTAAAGCGCTTGGCGCAAGTAAAGGCCAGTTAGTAACGCAGTTTTTATCTGAATCTGTGTTGGTATCAATACTTTCAATGGTGATTGCTTGTGCTTTAGTGGAGCTACTTTTACCAAGCTTTAATCAACTAGTAGACCGCGAATTGGTCGTGAATTATGCCTCTGAATTTGGCATTGCAATTATTGTGGTCGCAATTGCTGTGGGCATATTAGCTGGGCTTTATCCTGCATTCTTTATTTCGTCATTCAGTGCAAAACGCGTTTTAAGTGGAGACTTACAACGAGGTAATACTGCAATATGGGTTCGTAAGAGCTTACTAACCTTACAGGCTTCACTAGCAATAGGTTTAATCATTGCCTCTATTACTTTGTTAAAGCAATTAACTTACTTACAAAGCTTACCTTTAGGCTATGAAACGACACAAAGATTGGTTATTTCAGAGCTACCTGTAGGCGAAGTATTCACAAAAGAAAAAAATGCCTTAGTTAACCGTATTAGTGCAATTCAAGGCGTACAGCAAACAACAGTTATTGATACCCGTTTAACTGTTTCAATCAATAATACACTTATGCCAACGTGGCCAAATGGTGAAGCATCTGGCAGCTTAACGCCTGTTGTAGGTGCAAGCTACGATGTTGTAAAAACGCTAGGGTTAAAACTGGTTGCTGGTCGTGACTTTAGCCGTGAGTTTGCCGGTGACTGGGCAAGCCGTGAAAATGGAGTAACAAGTACGGGTACCATTGTGACTGAATCTGTCGCAAGGCAAGCGGGTTACACTAATATGAGTGACATTATCGGTAAGGTTATTAAAGACTCAGGTCGCGGCATAGATATGCGTGTTGTAGGTGTGGTTGAAGATGTAAAAGTAGGTAATGCTAAAGATGCCAACTCAAATATTATGTTCTTATGTGGCTTTAACTTTTTATCACCTGTATCAGAATTAATTTTAACGATTGATCAGCAAAACTTGCCTTATATTAAAGCTCAGATCGCTGAAGTATTAGCAAGCTCAGCCAATATCTATGAGCCAAAAATCAACTTACTCGCAGACAACTACAAAACTCTGTTAAAAGGTGATGAGCGAATTTCGAATGTCGTTTTAATCTTTACTGGCCTTGCAGTGTTCTTAACTTGTTTAGGTACCTTTGGTTTGGCTTCGTTTGCAACAATGCGTCGTCAAAAAGAAGTGGCCGTTCGAAAAGTGCTAGGTGCATCTCGCATCAGTATCGTAAATATCATTGCTAAAGAGTTCTTAGTGCTGGTGGCGCTCAGTATTGCTATTGCGTATCCAGTGACTTACTTGTTAGTTGGTGATTGGTTAGCAAACTTTAATGACCGCATTGAACAAGCTGTATGGGTGTATTTAGTTGCCGCCGTTGCTGTAGCCACTATTACCTGGGTTACCGTTGCAAGTTTAGCCTTTAAGGCCGCAAGCACCAGACCATCACTTATCTTACGATATGAATAACAGTTAACTAACTCCCAACTATAAGCCCAGCAATACAGCTGGGCTTTTTTAGTTTTAAATGCTTATTGAGGATGGCTGTCACCTACGTAGGGCTATTTTTTGTCGCCATAAATGACGACCTACGGTAGGACGTGCTTTAGCGCGTTAGTATGTATTCTTTGCTACTATAAATGACAACCTACGTAGGGCGTGCTTTAGCGCGTTAGCATGTATTTTTTGTCGCCATAAATGGCGACCTACGTAGGACGTGCTTTAGCGCGTTAGCATGTATTCTTTGTCGCCATAAATGACGACCTACGGTAGGACGTGCTTTAGCGCGTTAATCTACTATATTTAATGTTCTACAATTTTATGAAAAAGGATTTTTCATGAGCTGGAGTCATTTAAAGAAAGGACGAGTTTCAATTCAATCAGGTGAATATTTCATAACATTCAACTGCCATAACCGAAAAGCATTGTTCACTGATCATAACTTAGCAAAAGTATTTTGTAGGTGTATTGAAAGAAATGAACTATTGCATCAATGCTGCTGGTTAACTTGGGTGCTTATGCCCGATCATTTTCATGGTTTATTAAGGCTTAGCGATAGTAGCTTGGGTAAAACAGTTGGTCATCTAAAAGGTCTTTCTGCTAGAGAGATAAACAAGATACGTTGTTTTTCGCAAACGGTGTGGCAACCTGCTTACTATGACCATGCACTACGTGAAGAAGAAAGTAGAATAGCTGTAGCCAGATATATCGCAGCAAACCCTTTGCGAAAAAAGCTAGTTGATAATTTAGGTAGTTATCCATATTGGAATTCTGTTTTCTTGTGATTGGTTGTCGCCATAAATGACGACC
>NZ_PNDF01000081.1:0-76728 GCF_005887195.1 Pseudoalteromonas sp. S1650
GATTGACGAGCCAAGCTTTACAATTTCTTCATCATTTGGTTTTGATGAATACTCAACAAAAGAGCCTATTGCCGACGATGAACCGTCTAAAGATGACGTGCCTGAATATGACTTATCGTCATTGATGGGTGATGATTTATCGTTTGCTGATCATTTTGCTGAAGATAAACAAACAGTCACGGCTCCAAGCACAACAGACGATCACGACGACATCAGCGATGATGATTTAGCAAAAGCCTTACAAGCGCTTGAACAAGAGCTACAGGACGAACCTGCGTCATTTAGCCCTGAAGAACCAACAAAACCTGCTGAAGATACGGTTGATTTGTCTGTCGAACTGAGTAACGACGATAAGCTAGAACAGATGGCTAGTGACTCTGATGAAGCTGATAAAGAAACAAATTTAGAGACCGAGCAACAAGATGATAAGCCGTATAATCCATTTGCAAACTTATCACTTGATCCTACGTGGGATCCAAATTCTGACGAAAAGCCTGTGATAAAAAGTAAAACCAAACAGCCAAAATCACAAGCTCTTATTGATGCAGAAGAACGCGCTAAACAGCTTAAAACAGATGAGTGATTAAGTAACGAGAAACAAGTCTGTAGCAGATTTTACATCGCGACTTAGCGCCTAAAGCCCAGTGCCTATTGTTTCCCCCGTAGGACTGGCTTTAGCCGGGAATGGTTTGAGTAAGTAACGAGAAGTGAGTTTCGAGAGACGAATTTGTAGCAGATTTTACACCGTGTCCTAGCGCCTAAAGCCCAGTGACTATGCTTGCATGGCGCGCGAAATAAATTTCACGCCTACTATATACTCACTTCACCACAGGTCGTGGGCGCATCAACCAATGAAATATAAAAATCAGCCCAAAAAACACTGATACCGCTAAAACACATAATACAATTATATTGGTCGGTAAGAAGGAATCTGTTGTGTTGCTGTAGCGCTTTAATTGCTGTTGCGCACTCAGTTTTGCTCGTTCTGTTTTACTTGGCAGCACAAACTCATGAAACGAATCTGTCAGCTTAGCTTCAGAACTCGCGATTTGTGTATTCTTTTGCTGCCAGAGCGTATCAAATTTCTGAAATTGAAACTGTTTATTGTCAATACACCAATCTAGATATTTAAGCTCAAGAGGCTGATTAAAGCAGCGTGTTGGCATCACGTAAAAACGTTGCCACGCAGCTTGTTTTTCTAAATAAGCTTTTTGAGACAACGGTTTAGCTAGTTGGTTTTCAAGTAAACTAATATCAGGATTAAAAAGCGCAGCTTTACGGTCAGCTATTTGTTCATTGGTAAAACATGTTTCAGCAAATCGAGCAGATAAGTTCTGAATTTGCTGTTTATAAATTTCTATTTTATCAAGTACATGAGACTTTCTTAACGCAGATTGCAATTCAGCGCGCTCAGTTTGAATACTTTTGCACTCATTAGAAAGGATTGGCTCTTTCGCCCGTGTAGATACAGCTACTAGCAATAGCACTGTAAGCATTAAAGTCCGTTTAAACATGAATTTACGTCACTGTAAAATTTAGAGGTACAGACTAACAGCTTCTAATAAAACTGCAACAAATCTGCGCTAAATTCACCTGAAAGACTGATAAATTGCTAGTTCGATTTATGTTCTCACAAAGTGAAAGAGCAATAACAAATCTGAATATTAATTCTTACCAAAGTAAAACTGTTTATTATCCAATGCAAATTGCTCAAGTAACCACACTTTAAACAGCTGCATAACCAATACATAGGCAAAGAACAAACAGTCTCAGCCAAACTGTTTGCAAAACGCCCAATGGCCGCATGTTTAACCCGCGAAAAAGCTAAACAAATTCTGCATATGCTGTAACCATTTCAACCTTGTAAACTAGGCTACGAATAGTAGTACTTCCCCAGTAGCCAAGTTTTTTACCTGTCGGCGTGAAACTTGTTTTGTACTTTGAGAGTATGAAATTTGAAAGGTTTAAATGGGTTTCTCTATGCAGCGCGAAGCGCCTCGGTGCACCCTAAAGTTCAAATATTTTTATTCACAAAGAGAACTGAACGAGAAGACAATGAGATACAGCCAATTAATGTTCTTCTCTAAAGCGCAGCGCCTCTTAATCCTCTTTGTGCATATTAAATCTAAAGCTCTTCCACTTTCTCTACCTCAACCGGCTCCGCCAACGCATTTTCATAAAATGCGAACACCGCTTGGGTATAAGGCTGAGCATAATGCTCATCAAGGGCGGCTTGCGATTCAAACTGCTCAACTAAAAACAAACAACGCTGCTCTTTACTCGCAAACAACTCAAAACGATGACAACCAGGCTCTGCACGAGTGGCCGCTAAAATGCCCTGTAAACGCCCTTTACAGTCGTCAAATAATGCTGCCTTTGGGGTAATTTTTGCCACGATATTAATCATACTGACTCCTTACTATATAACTTTAAAACCAATGCCCGAATAGGCGGGGCAACCGTAAAAGCCACCACAAACGCAGCAGGCCACGCATTAGCAAACGCCTTCATCCAACTTAGAAAAAATGTATCGCTTAGCCCTAAGTTGACATAAGTGACCCATGCCGAAAGTAAAAACGACATTAAAAACGAAAATGCCGCAGTAAAAGTAAAATGAATTTTCATATGTCCTCCTTGGCGTTACTATATTTGCATAGGCCAAGTGGCAACAGTCACGAAAATGCAAACTAAGATTGAGGGAGTCGTATGCTGGATGATCTGCATTTATTTATTGAAATAGCGCGCCGTAAAAGCATGAGCCAAACAGCAAAAGATTTAGGACTGAATCTATCGACCCTATCAAGGCGTATTCAGGCGTTAGAAGAAAAACTCGCTGAGCCATTACTGCAACGCACAGCCCGAGGCATTGTGTTAACCGCCAAAGGTGAATCACTGTATAACGAGTTAGGCGAGCAAGTGCTTGCTCTTAACAGCCAGCTTGAGCAGTTAAATGACTCACCCGCCGCAAAAGAGTTTTACCTGTTGTGCCCACAAAACATCATTGCGGGCCCACTGATGGGGGCCGTTAATCTGTTTTCGATGGCAAACCCTGCGCTAAACCTCCACATTTACCCAAGTAATGCCAACAGCCAACTAAGCCAAAAACGTTTTGACTTAGCCATTCGCATTGGCGAACAACAAGACTCAAGCTATTTTCAAAAGCGCCTAGGCATGATCGCTATAAAGCTGATTAAAAAGAAAGATGCCCCAACATCAAGGCTGATACTGCCCTATTCAGAGTCACAACTCCCCAGCGGCTTACTTAACAAACTAAAAACCGAGTATGAACATATAAGCTTTTGCTTTGATATTACAATCGCCAGAAAAATGGTTGAAGCGGGCTATGGCGTTGGCTTACTACCCATGAGCGAAATTTGCTGTATAGACGACACCAGCAACTTTAGTTATATCGACTCCCCCCACGATATTCCCGCAAGGCCAATTTACGCCCTCTGGCCACATTCACGCATGCCATCAGCGAATGCCCAGTTGTTGATAGAACAACTCCAAGCCAGTATTGCAAACTCACCGAGTTTACAAGGAGAGGTGTTGAAACTGTAGTTGCGAGGCATCGTAGGTCGGGCTTTAGCCCGTCAAATAACTCAATAATAAGGTTTATAAATAAACTTGTAGCAGCGATTTCATATCGCGTTTCAAAACCCTACCACCCTGTCGTCACATATTAAGACCTACATCGTAGGTCGGGCTTTAGCCCGTCAAATAACTCAATCTTTAAACCAACGATAAAGACCAAACACAAACAACATGGCCGCAATGCCTGCCAAGGCTAATTGCCAAATTTTAAGGTCATTCAACTTTGTCACTTGCGGACCAACACTCCCATTTAAAGGAGTTGAAACTTGTTTAACAGGTGCTTCGATTATCGGGCTGTTTATCGCAACTTGGCTTGTGGTTTTATTTGCATTAATTTCTGTAATGGTTGGCTTTACTGTAATAACAATATCTTTATGGCTTGCTTTTGAATTACCGCTCCAAGCAGATTCAAATAGCGCCTTTTGCTCAGCTTTATTTTCGCTACACCATACAAAATCAGCTTGCTGAATTTTCTTCGCTCTACAACGTTTTGGTAATTGATAAAATTGCCCCCAAGCTTGGCGCTTTTTATCGTCATTATATGAATTTGAATACACCGTAGAGTCATGTACTTTGGTGTTTAAAAGTGCGGTAGGATTAGAGCGATACGTATAATTACCGCCATTACCAGAACTTCTTTTTGGGTGTTTACAGTGTCTAGCCAGCAGCGTAAAAAGCTCATCTAAACGTTGATTCCACCGTTCACCTTGCTTAGCCGTGTAGCTACGATTCATTCTTTTACGAATGCCCTCGCGCTCAGCCTCAATACTATCGCAGCGACTTTTTGAATATTGCTCATCAGCAACCGTGTTGAAACTCGCAAGCAAAGTAGCGAGTAATAAAATCCATTTATTCATAACATTACTTCTGTGTAATTTGGTTGTAATTACTCCCTATGTGTTAGCAAGGGAGATATTTATTCGATAGAAGCTAGCCAAAACAATCGCTTTAGAAAACTTCCGATGCAAATTGCCTACTCAAAATAAGCATTAAATTTAGTCTCTATCAATTAAACCTTAGAAATATTTAAGCTTCTTTGCACAGCTTGATAGCAGATAGCTTTTTGCATAGCTCCATCTATTTGGTTTTGGCGCATCGACAATATAGTTTTTGCTAACTGTCTATGGGAAACAATAGGAAATGGTGGTCTTTGCTTCAACTCTATAAACCAACCTGGAAAACACAATATTGGGGTTATTTTTGTTTGAAAACCAGTTGCTTCACTTAACCATTTATAAACCCAATTTGCTTGTATTTCTGCTTGTTCAATTGGCTTGTTTTCATTCCAAGATGGGAAGGCAAGTAGATTATTTTCGAATCGGACTTTGTAGTTTGTATCATCTTTAACGCGCTTATGCCTTCCTTTTGTTTCAATCGCAAAAACACCATTAGGCCCAATAACTAAGTGATCAATATTAAACCCATCAGCTTGAATATCATGAAATATTTGATACCCATGAGATTGAAGCTCAATTAATTCAGATGCAACAGCTAACTCAGCGTCTCGCCCTAGTTTTAGTTTAATTAACAGGTCTGATTCAAACCACGATTTTCTGGCGGTGTAAATTAAGCCGACAATAATTACAATTATAAAAAAGTAGTTCAATTGACCGCTTGCCAACATTTCGGTAATCCCTTTGAGGGCAAACGGCATTGTAATAATCAAAGCAGCTAAACCTATGTAACCAACAACATTAAAGACCTTATCGTTTACTTGATCGTTAAGTGTTTGTGCAGCTACGCGAGTAAATTTTTTTCGATCTACAGGTAACTTGGCTTGCTTCTGATGAAGCCATACTCTTAAAAAAATAACACCTAATATTGAATATATTCCTCCTATTACAAATAAGAGGCTGAGTCCTTGTGCTATGAAGTTATCCATTTCAGGTCCTTGTTCTGTTAACTCCCTCTTTATACATCAATTATTTAATAATGTCGCGTTGGCGACGGCAACCAAAGAGAAGTAAACGCCGACTTCTCTTTGGAATCTATCGGCGCCCCGAGGTTCACACTGTTCCTTCAATTTGAATTAATTAAATGAACGAAAACAGCGTAGATAGGCACAACTTACACATCCCTGTACGCACCCCAGTTCGGATATCCATATCCTCTCGTTCAAAGCTTCGCTTCTCACCCGTGGCCAAGCTACGCTTTTTATAGCATCCATGCCTCTAAATTAATTCAATTTCGGGTTTGAACACGGGGAATATTTTTAACAGCAGCTTTTAATTTTAGCATTGAGTTATTGCTTGTTTTCATTTAAAAAAGTTATGTGAAATTTGTATCTAAGCTCATTAAGAATCATATTTGTATTTTGTCTGCGCGACTAAATCTAACGCTTGGACATTTTTACTTCCCGCCAACTCAAACCTATCTTTTGCAAGCCAAAGTTTTGCGCCATTGCTGCTTGCAACTTGGTATGCCCAGTTGCTTACTGCAAGGGATTTATCTACATCACAATGAAAATAGCGAGTTAGTTCATTAGTAAGCAGCTGGCTGTGACGATCTAGATTTTGATCTTGCCAACGTTCGCGGTGAAGCTGGGCTGCTAAAAAGTCACGCTTACTGTTATTACAACTTCGATGGGCGGCAACAAAGTTATGGCCTAAATCGTTAGCGTAGCGAGCAAAAGGAATAAAGTGATCAACTTCAATAGCACTTGTGAGTGGCTTTTGACAATAAAAGCACTGGCCTTTTTGTATTTCGACTAAAACTGGTTTTGCTTTATTAAGTGCTGTGCGGTCGAAACCAAATAAAAAGTCATGCAGTTGGCTTTGAGGGCCAATAAGCGCTTGGTTATGCTTAATGCTTTGAATCTTTTGTAGCCATGCATTCTTAGCTAAATAGACAACTAAATCGTAAAAGCGTCTAAAACAAGCGGCTATGCCTGCGTTTAGAGTGATATAGCTTTTGCCTTTTGTGTGCGGATATAAAAAGCACTCTTCTTGCTTAGCGAGAATTTGTAAGCGCCACAAAGGGCCTGTTTTTAACGTGTCTAATGCAGCTTTGTAAGTGGTGTGCCAGTAAGGGCTTAATTTGAGCTGGCGCAAGCTACGAATATTATTTTGCTGGCACTCATATAGCACCGCAATTACTTTTGATTGCGCACCCGAGTTTTGTTTTAGTAAAGCACTTTCACCACTATGAGCAGAAGAAAATGGTACAGCATGGTGCCAATAAAGCTCTATTAACTTTTCAGCAAGCTTAGCAAGATCAATGTTTAACTCGCTAGCTTCATACATCATTGGTTGCTCAACACAAACATCAGCCAACGCATGCAATAGTGCAAACTTATAGGTAGCACTGAAATCGCCTTCCACCAGCATACGCTGAATGTAAGCAATAAAATCGAGTTGCTGCTGCATGGCCATCATCAATCAAGCCTTATGTGTACTTTTGAAAAGTGCTTTAAAGTTCATGAACTGTTCCCTGTTTACGCCGACATATTTGCTTCTTATGCTCATAACGCATTGTTGTAGCTTGAATATTGGCGATTTAGTTTAGGAACAATCTAGCATGAAAAGCTATTGAAAATATAGGATTTTAGGTAGAGCTATACTCTAAAACCCATACAATATTAGGAGAGTTGCGGTATAGCCTGCTATACCGCATATAAATTATTAAATCGTTCTTCTATGCAGAATGGCGTTTAGCCATGTTTCTGTGGCGCGCTCTGGGCGTTGGTCGGCGCTTTGCCATGACTTGAGGATAAATAGGTCGGTGCCTTTAATAATGCTTTCAAGGGCTTGTTCGTTTAGGTCGGTAAATTCGCGACCGTTGTGTTCGCGCTCGCCGTCGCCGTATTTAAACGATACATACACGATGCCTTGAGGCTTTAATGCGCGGGCAAGGTTATTGAATGCGTCGGTTAAGTCGTTTTTTGCTACGTGAATAAGGCTTGCGCAGCACCAAATGCCATCGTATTTGGCAACCTCGTTTAGCTCTAGGAAGCTGCTTACAGCTACGTCTTGGTTTAAGTATTCTGACGCCAACTTTGCCATAGCTGGGCTGATATCGAATGCATCTACGTTATAACCACGTTCTTTAAAGATGAAAGCGTCGCGGCCAGAGCCACAACCGGCATCGAGTAAAGCGCCTTTTCTTGGGATCAGCGGTAAGAATTCGTCGTAAAGTTCATTGAGGTCTACATCGAGTGTGGCATCTACAAATGCTTGCGCATTTTGGTTGTAGTATTCGACGGTTTGGGATGCCATTTTACTTCCTTTATAGGGGCAAGATTGCTTGGCGCTAAAATACCATTAAAGCAAGGTAACGCAAAGGATGAAATGTGATTTTAAATGCTAAAAATCAAGGGTTTTAGGGTAGGCATTAGAAGTTAGTTGGAGAGAAATAGGAGATCATAGTTACGAGGTGTGAGAATAAAAAAGATGATCAATTTTAGTATCGCTTGATTAAAGGCTTTTTATTTCATTTATAACTGTTTTCATTCGCTTGGCTAATGGCCTATTGCGATGATGGCATGCATATATATCTTCACAAACGGGGTGCGTTAGTGTGTGCACGTGTATTTTTTCTTGATTATGAAACGCACTAACAGCATGAGCAGGGAGTACAGTGAAGCCAAGCCCTAAACTTACTGGCTCTAGAATTAAGTTGATTTGATTCGAAAAACCACTGCACTCAAACTGAGCTATTGATTCAAACTCTGCAAAGTTCGCACTTAATAACTGTTGTGCATGATGTTTTCCATCTGGGTGATTAATAAAACCTAATTGGCAAAGTTGCTGCCAATCTATAGTTTTGAACTGGGCTGGCGTTATCAATAACAAGGGTTCATTAGCGATTTTGTGCCCTGTAACCTCAAGCATTGTAGGTGCTTGGCTCATAAAACCAATGTCTATTTGATGACTCGCTATGGCCTTTTCGACCCCCGAATTAGGCGCAAACGCATATTCTATAAAAAGTTTTGGGTGCTTTGATTGCAAGCTTAACAATTCGTTATAAAACTTAAGCCCACAACTTCCCGGCGATTGTATTTTTACGCGGCCTTCAAAAGGTGAATCATTTTTTATTTGTTGCTCCAAAAATTGCCATTCTTTTAGTAACTGGTTACCTCTGTTGTATAAGCTTTGGCCCTGCGGAGTAAGTGTAAATTGTTTGCCGTGTCGCTCTAGCAATAAAGCTCCAACTTGCTGTTCTAGCTTTTTAATATGCTGGCTTACGCCTGATTGGGTCATAAACAGTCGCTCAGCTGTTTTTGTAAAGTGATTGACTTCGACTAGTTCACAAAATGTTTTTAACCAAACCGGATTTATCATAACAAAATATACTTATTTGAATGCTAAATGATAATTTAACTTAATACCTAGGCACTCGTAAACTATAAACTCATTCTTATTTAGGAGAGTTAATTATGAGTAATACATACCCACGTACTTTTTCGCATATTGGTATTTCTGTTCCGGATCTTGATGCGGCCGTTAAGTTTTATACCGAAGTATTAGGCTGGTATCTTATTATGGAGCCAACGGAAATTACCGAAGATGATAGCCCTATTGGCCAGATGTGTACTGATGTTTTTGGTGCTAACTGGGATAAGTTCCGAATTGCTCACTTATCAACGGGTGATCGAATTGGGGTTGAGATTTTTGAGTTTAAAAACCAACAAAATCCAGAAGATAACTTTGAGTATTGGAAAACAGGTATTTTCCACTTTTGTGTTCAAGATCCTAATGTTGAAGAGCTTGCAGAACGCATTGTTGCTGCAGGTGGTAAAAAACGTATGGAAAAACCACGTTATTATTACCCAGGTGAAAAACCATACCGCATGATTTATATGGAAGACCCGTTTGGCAATATTTTAGAAATTTATAGCCACAGCTACGAATTAACTTACAGTGAGGGCGCTTATTAATTAAGCCCATAAATTAGTAATTAGCTAGCCATTATAGTAAGTAACGATTTACGAAAGTAGATCGTTACTTATCATTTGGATTTACCAAAATGATGAAAAGTTAAACTTCGATGTACTTGAGTCTTTTTATTCCACTTAACATTGCGATAAAGCCAAATGTAGAGAGATGATGCAAAAAACGAGATATTTATCAATTGCCCTTACATATTTGGAGACAAACCTACCATCAAACAGTAGTGTAGGCTGACGAGCTATTTTAAAAAAATAGCAAGTGCATAAAAAGGAGTGCTTGTTCCAAGCCCTTTATCCCAACTAGGTGGGTAGCCCCATTTTCTGGCATTTTATTATTAATATTCCTTACTGATATTCTCGAGAATATAGTCATTATCATCATTAGGAAAAAGAAGAAAATGGTGCAGTATAGAATTGAGTTGAGTATAAAAATTTTTTAATATACTTCACCCGGTTACTTATATTTTAGTAAATAAACGCGTAGATCTAGCTATGCTTTAAAAAAGTTATTATACATAGGCTGAGTACAGCTCCGATAATAGAAACCAAATGGATTGCACCAATAATTTTATCTAATGTTCTTGTGTACTTTGCGACAAAACGGCCGTCAAACATAGGCGTCGGTATACGAGAACGTTCAAAAAACATAGCAAATATATAAAACGAAACGCTTGCGCCGATGCCTTTATCCCAACTAGGCGGAGATACTCCATCTTTTTCCATATGCTTATCTATATACTTAACTGATACTCTATAAAACAGCACGCCTGAAGCAAAAGTAACTACTGTAAATACGAGTAGGGAGTAGAAAATAAAGATTTTAAAACCCATTTCGCAAGTTCTCTTTTATTTAGACTGTATCTAAATACATGGCTGTAAACACACTGATTGTGAGCCCTGCCACTGTGAAAAGGTGCAAGAATGCTAAAACTTTATCTACCGGCCTTGCATGTTTTGCTATAAAACGGCCATCAAAAAGAGGTGTGGGTAATCGCGAGCGTTTAAAAAATATTGCCATAGCGTAAAAAGGGGCGCTAGCGCCAACACCTTTGTCCCAAAGCGGAGGGGTAATATTATCTTTTAGCATTTTTTTATTTATGTGTTTGATAGAAATGCGTGCAAATAAGACCACAAAAATAAACGCTAAAGCCATAAAGATGAACATACTTGCCAGAGCAAACTTATCTATACTAGGCATTATAATAACGGCTCTCTGTCATAAATTTTTTCAGTTAGCGACTTCACTTTTTCGTTCACAAAAAACGATGATTTAAATTCTGTATATAAGCCAGTTCCTATAGCTACAACCCAAACATCAGGCGTTAGCATGAGAAGTGTGCTTGCTGCTAACTTGTGGTGTTAGTTATAACAAAACATATTCTAATAAGACCATAATTGAAATACTAAGAATAAAGCCAAATGTAGAAAGAAGATGTAAAAAAGCGAGAAACTTATCAATTGGCCTTGCATGTTTGGCGACAAACCTACCATCAAATAGTGGTGTAGGCTTACGAGCTCTTTTTAAAAAAATAGCAAGTGCATAAAATGGAGCGCTTGCTCCAAGCCCTTTATCCCAACTAGGTGGGGAAGCCCCATTTTCTAGCATCCTATTATTAATATGCCTTACTGATATTCTCGGGAATATAACAGTCATTATCATCATTAGGAAAAAGAAGAAAATGGTGCAGTATAGAATTGAGTTGAGTATCAACATTAAAACAAATCTTTCATCAAAGGCTGCCTATCATATATGTTTTCTGTTAGCTTTTTGCTTTTTGTATTAACCGCTAGGCTCATTAAAAAACCAGCACCTAACCCAACCCCTAAAGCAACCACCCATCCATATGGGGTTAACATTAGAAATGAAGATAGGGCCGTGGTGACTGATGATGCTGTTATGATACCTGCAAATGTTGAAGCCCCAAAACTAGCTAACTCTGTAGATAAACTTCGCTGCCAGTCCTTATTGTTTTTATAGTCGTTGTAAACTTTGTTCGCTCTAAATGCACCATCAAGTAAGATCATGCCATTGCCAAGCCAGCGTCCGGTATTTTCAATCCGCTTAATTTTATTGAATTCAGCGGTGCTATTTATATCGAGCTTGGCAGAATGCCTTGCTGATTTAGCTATATTGATTCCCCGATTCGGATTAGACCAAACCGTGCCACGACGGCTTGCACGGTTTACACTCATAAAACGTTGCAATTCTGCACGAAACTGACCGTTCAGCTCTTTGAATATACTGAATGCTTTTTGTTCTAATGCAACCATATGATACTTGGGCATTCCTGATTTATGAGCCATGCGAATATCTCTTAAAGCGGCTTCATATTTGTTGGCATAGGTGGCGAACTTTGAACTACGAGCCTGAATTGATGTTGCTCCAGACCCAACTATTCCATGTGTATTTTCAGACAAAAATGGCATAACTTGGTTTTGAAAATCAGAGATTGCCATAAGCGTTTCACTGCCAAAATCGCGAAGCATATATGCAATGTTTCGGCGGGATTGCGCAGGCAATAAATCAAATTGACGAACTATACTTTGCTGTTCATTTGTAGGCGGAGTGTAAGAGTCAGAGTATTCTCTTCGCCATATATATGGCGTGCCTGAAGTGATAACTTGATTTTTTATATGGTTATTGTCTTTGGTAAAGCTGTCTTCTTTATCTTCTTTACATTTCACAAATTCAGCGGTTACTGAATCAATACAAATTCTAATTTCTAAAGCCATAAGTAGTATCCATACTAACTAATCATCCTTATTTAGAGGTTATCTTCATCACTGTAATGAGTCAATGAAGAATAAATAAAATGGGTACATGTTATGTGGCAAATGATTTTTGCTAATAGTTAATGGTTTTCTCGTTCACTTATCTTTGTGCGTGACGTTTTGAATCACTGAGGGCACCGAGGCGCTACGTGTTAAGCGCTACGCAGAGAAAGACAAATACTCACAAGACACTTCACTTTAAAGAAGTACACTTTAATACCTCCTTGTCTTCCTCTGTGTTCTCTATGTCCTCTATGGTTAGAGAAGATCTAATATGTCTATGAAAACATACGTAAAGTAAATACGATAAA
The DNA here is from genome assembly GCF_005887195.1 of Pseudoalteromonas sp. S1650. Classification (NCBI taxonomy): domain Bacteria; kingdom Pseudomonadati; phylum Pseudomonadota; class Gammaproteobacteria; order Alteromonadales; family Pseudoalteromonadaceae; genus Pseudoalteromonas; species Pseudoalteromonas sp. S1650. The sequence continues at coordinate 12,565 of NZ_PNDF01000081.1, forward strand.
CCCTCATTGTTTTCTCATTAACTTCTCATTGTGCATAAGAATATTTGAACCACAGAGCACATAGAGGCGCTTCGCGCTTCACAGAGAAAAACAGATACTTACAAAGAGGATAAGAGACGCTGCGCTTCAGAGAAGTAAGTTTTTATACCTCATTATTTTCTCGTTCACTTCTCTCTGTGAAGAAAGAACCTACAGTAAATAAATGCCTGTTTGACGCTATGTAAAACGGCAGCAACATATTTTCTCTATAGTTTTATACTTTTGACTCAACAACATTGCACAATTGATAATTTACTAGCACTATTGAGTTATTAAGACTTCATTCAGAGGTGCTAAATGCACAAAGAGCAAACTCAATGTCAGCCAACAGGTTGTAAACATTGCGAAGACCATTTAGCACTTGGTTTTGATTTTACAATGGCTTTTCAGCCAATCGTTGATTGCACCGATAAACATATTTTTGGCTACGAAGCATTAGTTAGAGGCCTTAATAATGAGTCGGCTTATTCGGTCATTTCGCAAGTAACCGACGAGAATCGCTACACATTCGATCAACTTTGCCGTATTAAAGCTATTTCACTTGCTGCCCAACTGAAAATTGATTCAATCGTGAGCATTAATATTTTACCTAATGCAATTTATAAACCTGAGCGTTGTATAAAAACGACACTTGAAGCTGCTAAGCAATATGATTTTCCGGTAGAACAAATTATGTTCGAGTTTACCGAGGTTGAAAAAGTTGAAGATACTACACATATCAAACGTGTAGTTGATTATTACCAATCTTTGGGGTTTATTACTGCGACCGATGACTTTGGGTCAGGTCATTCTGGGTTAAATTTGTTGGCTGATTTTCAGAGCAATATAATTAAACTCGATATGAATTTAATTAGAGATATACACCTTCACAAAGCAAGACAAATTATTGTTAACCATTGTATAGCCATGTTTGAAGAGCTGAATATTGTTGCTCTTGCAGAAGGCGTTGAAACAGTTGAAGAATACCAGTGGTTGCGCCAAGCTGGTGTTAGCTTAATGCAAGGCTATTTTTTCGCCCACCCTGGGTTTGAGAGCTTGCCAGACGTTGACTTTAGTAAGTTGGGTTAAGTGGTTATAACGAGAATCGAATTTAGACAAGGCAAGAGCTGTCAACCTTCAAACGCGCGAAACAAGTTTCACGCCTACGTGTAGCAGCGGTTTATCCCGCGTCACCATCTAGGTTTTAGGTGCTAGGACGCAATGTAAAATCGCTGCTACATAAATCAACACCATTCCAAATTTAAAGTCTGACGGGCTAAAGCCCGACCTACGCGGGAAACATTAGGTGCTACGTTCTGGGCTTTAGGCCGCGATGTAAAGTCGCTGGTTTCTCGTAACTTTACTCTTTTTCGTTGAATTCTTGCTAACCTAAACCATTCCAGGCTAAAGCCAGTCCTACGAATTACATGCTTGAAACTTGCTAACTTCTTTTAGTATTTAGTCGTATTTATATTATAAATTTTTATTTAGGATGCTAGGCTGAATATTCTTTAAGCATATTGAGAAAGGATAATGATGTTTTTACGCATACTGTTAGTCTCAGCACTTGTTTTATGCTCTTCTGCTAACTTAATCGCAAAAGAACAGCCTCTTAGTTTTGATGCTGAATTAAGCAATTATCAATACGACTTACCCGTTCAATTTTTTAATTTTTCATCACAAAATACGCCATTAAAAATGGCTTATTCTTACCTTAAACCAAGCAATAACATGCCAACCGTTATACTGATGCATGGTAAAAACTTTAATGGCCATTATTGGACCAATACTGCCAACTACCTTAATAGCAAAGGCTATGGCGTATTGATACCGGATCAAATTGGTTTTGGTAAATCGTCAAAGCCTGCTGATTATCAATTTTCGTTTGCTGTATTAGCCAATAACACTCATCAGCTAGTGTCATCTTTAAATATTGAAAACCCTATTGTACTTGGCCATTCAATGGGCGGCATGCTGGCAAGTCGTTACAGCCTGATGTTTTCTAGCCAAGTTAGTAAACTTATTTTGCTAAACCCAATTGGTTTAGAGAACTATTTAAATTATGTGCAATACAAAGACACCGATTTTTTCTATAAAAATGAATTGGCTAAAACACCTGATAAGGTTATTGCTTACCAGAAGAAAAACTATTATGACGGTAAATGGAATGACACTTACGAGCAATTAACCCACTTTATCAGTGGTCAAATTCAAGGCCCTGATCACAAGCAGGTCGCATGGGTCAATGCTAAAACCTACGATATGATTTTTACGCAACCTGTAATAACTGAGTTTGCTCAGTTAAGCATGCCAGTGTCATTAATTATAGGCACACGCGATAGGACTGGCCCTGGCCGCAATTGGAAAAAAGCAAATATTGACTATGAGCTTGGCCGTTACGATAAGTTAGGCAAAGCCGCGGCAAGTATGATCTCAAAATCGCAATTAATTGAATTAGATGATATTGGCCACTTACCTCACATCGAGGATTTTGATCGCTTCAAAGGCGCTTTAGACAAAGCTTTATCATTTTAATGTTGCTCGCGCGAAACAAGTTTCGCGCCTACGTGTAGCAGCGGGTTTATCCCGCGTCATTAGTCAGGGTTCTAGGCTCTAGGACGCGATGTGAAATCGCTGCTACAGACTCGCATCTTTTAACTTCCCTTTCCCCTTATCGCTTTTATCTAGCAATTTTATCCACTTTTAGTACCGTTTTTGTGAAAAATAACGACTTATTCATTGATGTAATTACAATTTATATGTAACTTGTGTCGCCCATTTCGCTACGCACTACTATAATATTAAGCGAAATCAACATTTTCATACTAAATACTAGGGATACACAATGAAAAAACTTCCTATTGCATTGGCTCTATGTGCTGCTTTTGTGTCTGCAAACACAATGGCAGAGGTTCGCATAAACGGCTTTGCTTCTATTGTTGGCGGTAAAGCCCTTGACGACGACGCAACGCTTTACGGCTACGATGACGATATTTCATTTAAAAACGAAAGTATGTTTGCATTGCAGCTTTCTGCAGACTTACAAGAAAAGCTAAGCGCTACGGCACAAATTGTGGCGCGTGGTAGTGATGATTTTGATGCTGAGTTCGAATGGGCTTATCTAACTTATGAGTTCAGCGATGAGCTTCAAGTAAGTGCTGGTAAAATGCGTGTACCTTTTTACCGTTATTCAGACTTCTTAGACGTTGGTTACACTTACCGCTGGGTTCGTCCACCGCAATCTGTTTATAACCTTCCGTTTTCAACGTATGAAGGTCTTAGCCTGTTACACAACACACAATTAGGTGATTGGGATTCAACCGTACAAGTTATTTACGGTAGCTTCGATGGCAACATTGCTGTGGTATCGGTTAATGGCGATACAGAGCTTAATGATATTGCTGGTATCAATTGGACAATGAGCTATGACTGGTTTAGCGCTCGTGCTGCATACTTTGTTGCAGATACAACAATTGATATTGAAAACGACACCGATGCAGGTGTTGCACTTAATGGCCTTGAGCAGACTCTTAGAGCAGCCGGTTTTGTTGATCAAGCCGATGATATTGCTGTAAACGAAGATGATGGCTCTTTCTTCGCTGTGGGCTTTTCAATTGATTACAACGACATTCTATTTGATGCTGAATACACTGAGTTTGAAGTAGAAAACAGTGCTCTTGCTAAACAAACTCAATACTACACGTCTATTGGTTACCGTATGGATGAGTGGATTGTGCACTTAACTTACGAAAATAATGACGACAAACACGATAGCAACCGCTACAACGCGCTACCTGCAGTACCAGCTTTAAATGCGGGTATTAATCAAGTGCTTGAGGGCGTGAAAGCAAAAAGCAACGTGTATACCATTGGTACGCGTTATGACTTCCACCCATCTGCTGCTTTAAAAGTAGATTTCAGCCGTTTTAAAGATGACATTTCAGATACAGAAACCGACGTTGTAGCTGTTGCTGTTGATTTAGTTTTTTAATTGGAGTTCATAATGAAAAAATTGTTAATCGCGACAGCACTAACGCTATGCTCGCACGCTGTACTTGCTGATGTTGCAGTTATTGTGAACCCAGCAAATAGCAGTGCTATTGACGAAGGTATGATCAAAAAGATTTACCTTGGTAAGGCAAAGTCGTTTGATGATGGCACAAAAGTAAACCCAGTAAACCAAGATGGCACCAGCGTAAGCGATGAGTTTAACGATAAGGTGGTTGGTAAATCGAGCAGCCAGCTAAATGCTTATTGGTCAAAACTGGTATTTACAGGTAAAGGTACTCCACCTGAGAAACTAGCTAATGATCAAGCTGTGATTGACTTTGTTGCAGGTAATGCTGATGGTATTGGTTATATCGATGCAGCAAAAGTAACTGATAAAGTTAAAGTGGTTGGTACTTTTTAAGTTCGACTACGGTTAATAAAAAACCAGGCGATGCCTGGTTTTTTATGCGCTAAAATTACTCGACTTTAAATTTAGCTGTGGCGTCGAGTAACGAATCAGAGAGGTAATGAAGGTTCTTCGCTACATCACGTACTGCCGATAATGAATCCATTGTTTCTTCAAACGACATATGCATATTCGTCACGTTATCAACTACCATACTAGCAACAGATGTTTGCTCTTCGGTAGCTGCGGCAATTTGCGAATTCATACCGTTAATTTCTAATATCTGTTCAGAGATTTTATCAATCGATTGCCCTGTATTTTCAGCGGCCTCTGCATTATTTGTAGCCATATCTCGGGCTGAGTTCATTGCATTTACTGCATGGCTTGCTGCTGTGGTTAATGTAGAAAGCAGCTCTCTGATTTCATTCGTCGACTGCGATGTTCTTGAAGCAAGCTCACGCACTTCGTCAGCTACAACCGCAAAGCCTCGGCCTTGTTCACCTGCACGTGCAGCTTCAATCGCAGCATTTAACGCGAGTAAGTTAGTTTGTTCTGCAATCGAGGTAATAACGTTTAAAATTTGCGTCACATTCTTGGTGTCAGTGGCCAGTTGATTAATAGTTGATGCTGCTTGATTTATCTCTTCACTTAGTGTTTTTGATTCTGTCACAGAACGCTGTATTTGCGTTCGACTTTGCTCAACTTCTCGCTCGGCTGTTTGCGCAGCTTGTGATGCATTTGCTGCTGAATGAGAAATATCAGCGACACTCTGGCGCATTTCTTCCATTGATTGCTTAACTATTTCAGCATCTGATGTTTGTTTAGTTGTGGCACGCTCGGCACGCTCCATGCCTTGTACAAGTCGTGTTGAGTTCTCCATTAATGGCTCACAAACCGCTATAACCTCAAGTACCGCAGCTTTTAACAGCTGTATAAACGCGTTGAAGTTAATCGAAACTTGACCGATTTCATCTTTAGCGTGTACTTCAAGTTGTGTGCTTAGAGAGCCTTTGCCGTCTGCTAATAGGCGTAAGTTATCTGCCGCTGCGCTGGCCGATGAACCGATTCCACGGGCAATCCAAATTGAGGTAACAACCAATAAAATAAGTGATACTACAGACACTACAAGCATTAAATTTAGTGCGTTGTCTGAACGCGCTTTGGTTGCTTGTACAAGTTCAAAAAAGCGATCATCTGCGCGGGTTTGTGCTCGTTTAAAGCCAGCTAGAACGGCCTCATACTGCTGCGTTTTTTGCTGTGCTTGTTGCTGAATTTTACTAAAGTCAGCGGTGCCGTCGATCATTGAAGTTGCTATGCTTGACGAGGTTTGTGCATAAAGCTCTAATTGTTTTTTGGTATCGGCATGCACGTAGCTGTCGTTGATACTGATGATATTTTGTAGATTTTCATTAATCGTTTTATACGTTTGCGCTGCACTATCAACTAAATCTGACTCACCAAATGTTACCGCTTGAGTGTATAACTCATCTAGTTTTTCGAGTAGCGCAACGTTTGCTGAAGTGAGTTTAACGACCTGATATGATGACTTTTCCAGCTCGTCGAGCGAGATCTTGTTGTCATTCATGGCTATAAAATTGGTTACTACTATGATCACGAATGCCGTAATGGCAATACATGTTATGGCGTGTATTTTTTTTGTGATGCTCAAGTTATTGAAAGAAATACCTGCAGACATTGAATCCACCTTTGCTGTCATATTACTTAGTATTATCGCCCGATTTCCCTAAAGTATTAACTATATTTATATATTTTCAGGTTTTTTTCGTAATTCGTTCAGTTTGTGGAAGTCTTGTAGAAGGTACTTCAGTGCCGAACCAAAAATAATGAGCTTTCAACCTTCAACTCTCAGACGCGCGAAACAAGTTTCACGCCTACGAATGAAACATGGGCGCTAGGATCTGAGTTCTAGGCGCTAGGACGCGATGTGAAATCGCTGCTACCTCACATCTCGTTACTCGCACCTTTCCCCTCGTAACTTGAAACTCGCTAACTTAGTCATTTCCCGGCTAAAGCCAGTCCTACGGGGAAACATTAGGTTTTAGGGCGCGATGTGAAATCACTGCTACCTCGCATCTAGTAACTTGAGATTCGCTAACTTAAACCATTCCTGGCCAAACATTGTCGTAACTTTACCCTTTCCCTTGCAACTTTCTCTTTTTTAATAGCGTTATTAAGGGCTGAACTGTATAATCCGCGGCCTATTATTTACCCTATTGCTTGTTTATTTTCGCAGTTGCTGCGCCCATAACCCTGTCAGTATTTTTCTAGGAATAATTCGTTGATTTCAACCGCAAATATCACCATGCAATTTGGTGCAGAGCCTCTGTTTGAGAACATTTCAGCTAAATTTGGTAACGGTAACCGCTATGGCCTAATTGGCGCGAATGGCTGCGGCAAATCGACCTTTATGAAAATTCTAAGTGGTGCTCTTGTGCCAACGTCTGGCAATGTGTCGATTGCGCCGGGTTTAAAGCTAGGTACGCTAAGCCAAGATCAGTTTGCGTTTGAGCAATACACTGTGGTTGATGCGGTGATCATGGGTGATGCAGAACTTTGGAAAGTTAAACAAGAGCGCGACCGTATCTACTCACTACCAGAAATGAGTGAAGAAGACGGTATGAAAGTCGCTGAGCTTGAAAGCATTTTTGCCGAAATGGATGGCTACACAGCAGAAAGCCGCGCGGAAGAAATTTTGATCCAAGCGGGTATTGAGCAAGGGTTTCATTACGGCTTAATGGCAAACGTTGCGCCGGGCTGGAAGCTTCGTGTGCTTTTAGCACAAGCGCTGTTTGCAAACCCTGATATTTTACTTCTTGATGAGCCAACCAATAACCTTGATATTCATACCATTACTTGGCTAGCTAACGAGCTTAACCAGCGTAAGTGTACGATGATTATTATCTCGCACGACCGTCACTTCTTAAACTCGGTATGTACACATATGGCCGATATCGATTACGGTGAGCTACGAATTTACCCTGGTAACTACGAAAAGTGGATCGAAGCTTCAAGCTTGCAACGCGAACAACTACTTGCTGAAAACGCAAAGAAGAGCGCTGAAATAGACGAGCTACAAGAGTTCGTAAATCGCTTTGGTGCCAATGCATCAAAAGCAAAATTAGCCAGCTCTCGTGCTAAGCGCATGGATAAAATTAAGCTTGATGAAGTAAAAGCATCAAGCCGTATTAGCCCGTCACTTCGTTTTGACGAAGGCAAAAAGATGTATCGCCAAGCATTAGAGCTTACTAAGCTAGGTCATGGTTTTGATGGCGAAACTCTGTTCAGCGGTGGTGACTTATTACTAGAAGCCGGCGCTAAGCTTGCGGTTATTGGTGAAAACGGTGTTGGTAAAACCACCCTATTACGCTGCCTAGTGAATGAATTACAAAGTAACGAAGGTGTGGTTAAGTGGTCTGAAAATGCCAGCATTGGTTATTGCCCACAAGATAGCAGCAAAGACTTTGATAACGACTTAACTTTATTTGATTGGATGTCGCAGTGGCGCACCGCTAAACACAACGATTTAATGGTTCGTGCTATGTTAGGCCGTTTATTATTTACCGCAGACGACGCTAACAAAAAAGCACGTAACTGCTCGGGTGGTGAAAAGAACCGCCTATTGTTTGGTAAGTTAATGATGCAAGACATCAACGTGCTCATTATGGACGAGCCAACCAACCATATGGATATGGAAGCCATTGAAGCACTCAATAACGCATTAAAAGATTACCAAGGCACACTTATTTTTGTGAGCCACGACCGTGAGTTTGTATCGTCATTAGCTACTCGCATCATCGATATTAAAGATCAACAGCTTATCGATTTTCAGGGAACGTTTGACGAATATATGGATCATGTCGCGCAACAAGCGCAATAACCCCCTCTTCAAATAGGTGAGCAAGTTTGCTCACCTATTTGTTTACGTTCAGTTACATAATACCTTTGACTGACTTACCTTATTTGGGTAATTTGCATTTCTTTTACACAGAAAACAACATTTTAAAGGATGTAAATGAATAAGCTACTTAGCGTATCGGCACTGACTCTGGCTCTAACAGCCTGTGGTGGCGGGTCATCAACAGACAAAAAGCCAGATGCAGAAGCGACAAAAAATACCGCCCCTACTCTATCTGGATCACTCACACTCTCTACCAAAGCACTTGAATCAGCCAACTTAGTTGTTGATATTAAAGATGAGCAAAACGACAGTGTGACAACCACGATTATTGATAAGCCACAGTGGCTAAGTGTCACGACCAGCAGCAATCAAGTGACTTTTAATGCTGAGCCGAGCCTATTTGAAGTAGCTAACCATTCTTTTACTGTAGAAGTGTCTGACGGTAAGGCAAGTAATCAATACACTTTAACCGTAAATGTCGCTGAAAACCGTGCAGCATGGCAACCTATTGAGCTTAGCAATAACGAAGTGATAGGTAACTGGCAATCAAGCGATGGCAGTGTGCAGTTGGTATTTGCTAGCGAAGATGCAGGTGTAATCGCTCAAAATGGTGAGTTAAGTCGTTTTGAATGGTCGAACCCTGATGTCATTGCGTTAAATACCCAAGCGATTGATTGCTTGCATGAGTGTAATCAACAAGCCTTACTTGAAATGGAAGTGTTGGCTAAGCGCGATGATGCTATTCGTGTTGAGCTATTTAATGTTTCAACCGATAAAGGCGAAGTTGTCACCCTTTATAAATCAAATGCAGAGTTTAGCTCTGAGTACTACGCTGATGTGGATCAAAGCTCGTTCCACTCTGTTAATTATTTAAGTACAACGGGCGAGGAAAGTTACTTTGAAGTATCGCTAGCAAGCTATATTCCAACGGCTTCAGGAAGCACTACGTCGTATACTTATGCTGACTTTTCGGCAACGTTAGAGGGTAAAGCATTAAAAATTAACAGTGATACATTAGTTACGACTCAAAACACAAAGCAATTTAGTAACCTTGGTCATGAAGTAGATGTCGCATTTGATCTTAATCTAATTGATGCAGAAGTTATTGCTCAGTTTGATGACTTTTTAGTGCTAAAACTACGTCATGTTTTAACTTATAAAGATGAAAGTGCACAGAATATTATTAATGAATCAACCGAACTGGCTGAAGCTCTGCTAGAAAAAACATCGATTAGCGCACTTCGAAAACTTACCCCTGTTACAGTTCCTGAGCTGACAGTAGGTAAATCATATACTGGTCGTTTAAATAATAAAAATTCAGATACGGGCGAAGGTTTAACGTTCCGTTATGTACCCACATTTTTTACAATCACTGCAGCCGACACAGCAACGGTCACATTCAATACACCTAAAAGTACTGACTCATTTAAATGGCATTACAACTTAGACAATAACGGCGAAACCGTTAAAGTAATGGGTAATGGCCTAGAAACGAGCTTACAATTTTTCACTCAGCCTGATGGCAAAATGATCATGGCACGCGAGCGTAATAAAGAGCAGCGCCAAGCTCGCTTAGGGTATGAGTTCATAGAAGTAGTTGATGATTCAAGCATCACACTCGATGACTATAAGCATCTATTTAGCTACTTACGTCAAAATTATACCAGCAGTAGCCAGAAAATATACTGGTATATAAATGATGATGGTAAAGGCAGCTTCTATTATGCTGACCAATATGGCCTTGAAAATAGAGCTGACTTTACACCAAGTAGCTATTGGCAATTAGAAGCTGACAACAGCATTAGCTTTGCAATGATGTCGCAGTGCCCAAATGCAGTTGATTACGCTAGCTGTAAAGATGAAGTATTAGCAAATCAAGAAGTTGCCTATTCATCATTATTTAATTTCAAAATTCTTGCTAAAGACGGTAATAAATACCTTTTTGACCGCCTGTTTTGGCAAAGTACGTATGCTTACAGCGAAAGAGAATTAAAAGAGAGTATTTTTCAAAATAGCTATTGGTTTGGGATTGAGAAATAAAGTAGCTTACAGCGGTGCGCGAAACAAGTTTCACGCCTACTTTGTAGAAGCGGGTTTATCCCGCGTCATCAGCGAGTTCTGGGCGCTAGGACGCGATGTGAAATCGCTGCTACTTATTCGGCGTTAAAACGCCACCTACATCTCGTCACTTTCCCCTTGTAACTCGCTAACTTCTCTAAATAAAAAAGGCCACACAGTTAAACTGTGTGGCCTTTGTACTTAACGGAATTTTAAATTAAATGTCGAAGCGGTCGGCGTTCATTACTTTCACCCATGCGTCGACAAAGTCTTTTACAAAACGTTCATTGTTGTCATCTTGTGCGTAAAACTCTGCATAAGAGCGAAGGATTGAGTTTGAACCAAACACTAAATCAACGCGTGTTGCTGTCCATTTAGTTGCACCTGTGCTGCGCTCAACAATATCATAAAGACCCTTACTTGTTGGCTTCCATGTGTAAGCCATATCGGTTAGGTTTACGAAAAAGTCGGTGCTAAGTTTGCCTACATTATCTGTAAACACGCCATGCTTAGAGCCGCCGTGGTTAGTGCCAAGTACACGCATGCCACCAACAAGAGCGGTCATTTCTGGTGCTGTTAAGCCCATTAATTGCGTACGCTCTAACATTAGCTCTTCTGCTGATACCGCGTAATCTTTCTTCAACCAGTTACGGAAACCATCATGAATTGGCTCAAGTACGTCGAACGAGTCTGCATCTGTCATCTCGTCTGTGGCATCACCACGACCCGGCGCAAATGGCACGGTGATGTCAACGCCCGCTGCTTTTGCTGCTTGTTCAACCGCTGCTGACCCACCAAGTACAATTAAATCGGCGAGGCTTACTGGTTTGCTTAAACCCGCTTTCACTGATTCCAGTGCGCTTAATACTTTAGCTAAACGCTCTGGCTCGTTACCTTGCCAATCTTTTTGCGGTGCTAAACGAATACGAGCACCGTTTGCACCACCGCGATGGTCTGAGCCACGGTAAGTACGCGCACTATCCCATGCTGTTGCGATTAAATCTGCTTGGCTTACACCACAGTTAAGTAGCTTGGTTTTAAGTTCGCTAATTTCGCTGTCAGATAATGTGTAATCAACCGCAGGGATCGGATCTTGCCAGATCAGATCTTCGCTTGGTACATCGGCACCCAAATAACGTGATTTAGGGCCTAGGTCACGGTGCGTCAGTTTGAACCATGCGCGTGCAAACACATCACTAAAGTATTCAAAATCATCGTTAAATCGCTCGATAATTTTACGATAGGTTGGGTCCATCTTCATCGCCATATCGGCGTCGGTCATGATGGGGTTTAAACGAATTGATGGATCTTCAACATCAACTGGTTTGTCTTCTTCTTTAATATCGATTGGTTCCCACTGCCACGCACCTGCAGGGCTCTTCTTAAGTTCCCATTCGTAGTTAAGCAATAAGTAGCAATAACCGTTATCCCACTTAGTTGGATGAGTAGTCCACGCGCCTTCGATGCCCGAGGTCATGGTATCGCGGCCAATACCGCGTGAGTTGTGGTTGTTCCAACCAAGACCTTGTTCAAACACATCCGCGGCTTCTGGCTCAGGGCCAACGTTTTCTTCGCTACCATTACCATGGGTTTTACCCACGGTATGACCACCAACTGTAAGTGCGGCAGTTTCTTCGTCATCCATTGCCATACGGGCAAAAGTTTCGCGAACTTGTTCTGCTGTTTTAAGTGGATCAGGGTTACCATTCACCCCTTCTGGGTTTACGTAAATTAAGCCCATTTGTACCGCTGCTAATGGGTTTTCCATGGTATCTGGTTTTTCAATATTCGAGTAACGCTCGTCACTTGGTGCTAGCCATTCTTTTTCAGCGCCCCAGTAAACGTCTTTTTCAGGATGCCAGATATCTTCACGGCCCCCCGCGAAACCAAAGGTTTTTAAACCCATAGACTCATAAGCCATATTACCGGCTAGGATCATTAAATCGGCCCAAGAAAGCTTGTTACCGTATTTCTTTTTAATTGGCCAAAGTAAACGACGTGCTTTGTCTAAGTTTGCGTTGTCTGGCCATGAATTTAATGGTGCAAAGCGTTGGTTACCTGTACCGCCGCCACCGCGTCCATCCTCTAAACGGTATGAACCCGCTGAGTGCCACGCCATACGGATCATTAAACCACCGTAATGGCCCCAATCAGCTGGCCACCATTCTTGGCTTTCGGTCATTAAGTTTTTTAAGTCGGTTTTAACGGCTTCAAGATCAAGAGATTTGAATGCTTTAGCGTAATTAAAATCTTTGCCGTAAGGGTTCGTTTTGCTGTCGTGTTGGTGAAGAATGTCGAAATTGAGTGCGTTTGGCCACCAGTCAGTATTTGATTGAGCGGTGACAGTGTTACTACCATGCATTACTGGGCATTGGCCCGTTTTTCCATTACTCATTGCTTGCTCCTCATAAGCTTAAAATACGACGAAAGCTAGTTTACTTAGCATCATCATAAATAAAGATTTCTATTGGTTTTGAATAACTAATAACTCAAAAGTTCCTGTTGTTTAAAACTATAGGAGCACTACATAAATAAAGCTAGATCTTGAACATGGTTTTAAATCGATTGATTCGATAGAAAAATACGATTTGATTCATTTTACAAAACAGTCCATTTTATAAAGGTCTTTTTACTGCGAGTAGCCCTTATGAAAACAATTAATCCTGATGTTGCTAGACAATTAAGCATTAACTTTTTTATCGCCAATTTACCTATTTTAATGTTAACAGGGCTGGTAGTTGCTTCGCTTGTGGGGTTAACGTTTAGAAGCTCATTATTGTTTTGGCTGACGCTATTGGTTACACCTTTAAGCATTAATTATTTATACTCGAAAAAACGCATAAAGCAGTTTTGCAAAAACAACAAGTGCACCGATATATCATGTCTCGCTAAGCAAACTGATTAATTTTTAATTTTATTACCCAGTCACCAGATTATTTAGCCCTCAACTTGTATAAATATTAATTAGTTATGCGAGTTTTATAGGCAGTTTAAAATTAACTGTCATGCCATTAGAAGGTGAACTCGCAGCACTCACTTCACCTTGTAATGCTTGCGTTGCAAGGTTATAAACGATTGACATTCCTAATCCACTTCCACCTGAGCCGCGCTTCGTAGTAAAAAAGGGCTCAAACACTTTATGCAAAGTTTCTGTATCCATGCCATGGCCATTATCTTTGTAGCAAAGCAAATAAACACCTTGTGCTTCGTCAATATTAACCGATATGTTTATTTGGTTGTCTTGGCGTCCAACAAAACCATGAACGCAACTATTATTAACCAAATTCATTATGATTTGACTCAAAGCTCCTGGGACTGTGATCAACTCAAAGTCATCGACACAATTCACATTTACACTGACGTTATGGCTACGGGTTAAAGGCATTAAGCTGTGTAGAATGTTTTCTAAGTAGTCTTTAATGTTGGTTTCTAATAAATCGAGTGAAGATTGATCTACTGCCGTTTGTTTAAAGTCGCTGATTAATTTTGCTGCTCGCTCTAAATTAGTGAATGATATTTTAAAACATTCGTTTAAATGATTAATACTCTCTATCAGCGCAGCCTTAGTTAACGTATTTGACTGTATAAGCTTATCAACTTCAGAGAGTTTGTCTTTTGCCGAACTGTTTGCAGTCACCGCGATACCTATTGGCGTATTAACTTCATGTGCAATTCCAGCAACCAGATTACCCAATGAAGCCATTTTTTCTGCTTCAATTAGTTTTTCTTGCATCTCGGTAAGTTCAGATAAGGTTTTCTCGAGCGTTCGAGTGCGTTCAACAACACGCTCCTCTAGGTGCTGATTAGCGCGTTCAAGCTCTGCGTTTATACGTTCATTTTCTTGTGCTGATAGCGCTCTGCCGTATAGATCTGCTAATGCGCCTATAAATGAGCATTCATCTTCTGTCCAATGTCGCTCACTACCAATGTGCTCACAACAAAATATACCGATCATTTTTCCTTTATAGCGAATTGGTGCATCGAGCATAGCGCCAATATTAAGTGGTGTTAGGTAGCTTTCGCTAAATTCGTAGGTAGCAGGATCAGTATGCGCATCAACCGCTGTTATTGTGCGTTGCGTATCAAGTGCTTTGAAATAGTCAGGGTATGCGTCCCGGGGAAGCACTAGCATTTGAATTTCTTTACCATTTTCTCTGTCGAGTAATAAACGGCACTCTATTGCTGTATTTTCTTTATTAAGTAACCAAATGCCGGCACGCCCGATTTCGAGTCCATCGAGTACAGCATTAAGGATTAGCCGTTCAGCTAATTCAACATTTCCACTATCGAGATCAGACGAAATTGATACACCATAAAGCAGTTGTACTAGTTGCTGGCGCATATTCTCACCTTTTAGTTTTAGTATCCTTTAAGTTTAGACGAACAAACTCAATATCGCATATAGATTAACTTTTTTTAGAAACTCTTTAAGTATTAAGTAGTTGTTCAGATAAAAATGAGTATATTGTACCTAACTCCTGTTGATACCCCTTACGACTTTATGTTGTTTAAGCAGTTTGGCCAGCTCTCCCCCGAGCTGGTTTTTTTTGCCTAGTCCCTAGTGCTCACGCATGTTACAGTTACCTCAGTAATCACCAAAAATTAATATGTTATGCGTTATACCCTAATTTTAATCACTTTTTTAATGAGCTTTAGCCCATTTGTAGCAGCTCAAAATGAGCCACAAAACCGCCCAGCATTAACTGAAGCAGAGCAACAGCAAGGACTCGATAAGCTTCAAGAACCTATGTATAAACCATTGTTAGAGCGCTATATTCTTGATGAATTAAAAGCGGTGCGCCAAGACCAACAAAAACTACGCGAAGATGTGACAAAACAAGTTGCTCATACACAACTTGATACTGCCGACCGTGCATTAACTTATACAACAGACACCATTAATAATGTGTTTTTCATTATTACCATTACCGCTTCAATCTTGGTCTTAGTCGGTTGGAATTCCCTACGTGATGTGAAAAATAAAGTAGAAGATATTGTTAATACACGCGTGAGTGCGATTACAAAAGAATATGAAGAGCGCCTAAAAGTACTCGAAGAAAAACTACGTGAGCGATCTGAAGAAATCTTATTAAACCAACAAAAGATCTCAATCACCAATGAAGTTCATTCTTTATGGATGCGTGCCAATTTAGAAAGCGATGTTGCGAATAAGATTGAGATTTTTGACGAGATCTTAAAACGTAAACCAGAAGACGTAGAAGCCATTGCCTATAAAGCAGATGCTCTGTTAGAAATTAACGAAACAGGTGAGGCTATCGAGCTTTGTAATCAAGCATTAGAAATTGATAGCGACTACGGCTACGCATACTGGCAACGTGCTTGTGCCTATGCATTACTACACAAACACGCCGATGCAATGGCTGATATTCGTATGGCTCTTGAATATTCTCCTAACCTACGTAACGAGCTATTACACGAAAGCGCGTTTGCCAGCCTACACGACAACGACAGCTTTAATTCGTTGTTAAACGAATCGGCATAGCCGAACCCCATGTAGCAGCGGGTTTATCCCGCGTCATAGGTACTAAGGTTTAGGTTTTAGGCGCTGGGAGATGTAAATCGCTGGTTTCTAGTCTTTAGAGGTCAGATATTAGATATCAGCCGAAATGTGGGATTATTAAGGTCGATTGTTCTTCTCAGCATTCGACCTATTCACTTTCCAGGTAGGTTGGGTCGAGCGGAGCGACACCCAACATATAGAGACGATCAGACGCGCGAAACAAGTTTCACGCCTACATGTAGCCGCGGGTTTATCCCGCGTCATAGGCGAGTTCTAGGTCCTAGGCGCCAGGACGCGATGTAAAATCGCTGCTACCTCGTACCTCGAAACTCGCTAACTTTACTCTCGCTAACTTGAACCCACTAACTTAATCCCCCTCTATTGCAAAAAAACCAAATACCGCTAAACTAATCATTAAGTATCTAATGATTAAAAAAGTAATCAATATGCGTTCTAAACAGGCTGCAAAAATGGCACAAAAGCTGGGAGATTTGATTCGCCAGCACCGAACTCTTCATTATACGCAAAGTACATTTGCGAAAATGATTGGGGTATCACGTTCGACAGTACAAAAGTTAGAGCAAGGTGATGTTGTGAAAAGTGACATTCTTTTTGAAGCGCTGGTTGTACTTAACTTACAGGGATCGCTTCTCGATGAAATAAATGAATTAGCGGCCGACGTAGGTGGATACAATGCTCGCCAACGCAAACGAAATTCACCACAGGAAATCAATGATGACTTCTGAGTGCTATGTTTTTATAGATGGTTTAGAAGAAAAACCCGTTATCTGTGGTTACTTTAAATTAGATAATCAATCAGGTCGCGGTGAGTTCAACTATGGTAAGAGCTATTTAGCCCGAAGCGATGCCTTTGCTCTAGATCCAATACATCTGCCATTAAAATCGGGGATTTTCAGTTACAGCGCAAACAGAGGTGTATTTGGCGTATTGAGTGATGCAGGAGCTGACTCGTGGGGGCGCAAGTTAATTCTTTCGCTTCATACTACAAAACCCAAAAACGAGTTAGAATTTTTATTAGCCGGGTCTGGGTATGGCGTAGGAGCGCTTGTTTTTAGTCTCTCGCGAAGTGCCTCAAAGCATAAAACTAACAAAAACACCTTGTCTGATTTAGCCTTGCTAGACCAAGCTAAAGATGACTTGCTGGCGAATAAAACAATTTCTGATGAAGCTAAGAAAGCATTTGAATTTGGCCAAAGCATGGGGGGAGCTAGACCAAAAACTTCTATACAAATTGACAACAAACTCTACTTAGCAAAATTCAATCGCCAAGATGATTTATTCAATCTAGTCAGAGCTGAACATGCTGCAATGAAAATGGCGGAACAGCTTGGTATTCGAACGGCTCCTACCTTTATTCATAAAACACATACCGGTGATGTGCTACTTGTTGAGCGGTTTGATGTTAGTAATGGGTTACCAACACACCACTTTTTAAGTGCGAATAGCTTACTTCAAAAACCCAAAGTTGCTATGAGTGATCTTTCAAGTGACTACTCATATGGTCAATTAGCTGAATTTATAAGGCATCAAACAATGCAAAATGCAGGTGATGCTGAAGAGTTGTTTAAGCGAATGGTGTTCAATGCGTATATTGGTAATACAGATGATCACACTCGCAATCATGCATTCCTATATTCATTTTCACAAAAAAATTGGCGATTAAGTCCAGCCTATGACATCACTCCAATAAACAACTCAAAACAACATGGTCTTGGCTTTGGTGATGATGGCCGTTATGCAAGTAAAAGCAATTTTTTATCTCAGGCTAAGCGATTTGGGTTAGCAAATTCAGCAGCAAAAAACATCATTAAAGAGATTGAAGAATATTGCAAAGATTGGCCGACTCACTTTAAACATTTTGCAGACGTTAGTGATGAAGATATCACCCGTTTAAACGGTGTAATTCCTGAAATTAATGAAGATTAATAGCGCGAAACAAGTTTCACGCCTACATGTAGCAGGTTTATCCCGCGTCATAGGCGCTGGGATTTAGGTCCTAGGCGCCAGGACGCGATGTAAAATCGCTGCTACCTCATATCTCGAAACTCGCTAGCTTGAACCCACTAACTTTCACCCATAAAAAAAGAGCAGCTGGGCTGCTCTTTTTCTAGCGGAAGAATAACACTTTGGTTATTTTACCATTTTCTATTTTATAACTAGTGACAAATTCAGCTCGCTTATCAACCACCTTAGGGTCTTGTGAACAAGTCTCTGATAGCTCATGGTCAATCACAATATTTCCATGCACAATTCGTTTAATTGGAGACGATTTTATACATTTAAGCTTTTTAAACATGATGCCATAACGAGCTATAAGCTTTTCTTTCCCTGTGAACATTAACTCATTTGGGAATGTGTAAAACTCGACGTTTTCATCATACATTTTAATAAATGCATCAATATTACGAGCATTATATGCTGCTATTAATTGCTCAATTACAGCGATTGATTCTCGTGACTGACGCGCTTTTTCTTGTTGCTTGGCTGTTAGCGCCTCTTTTGCTTGCTTTACGGCCTTTTCAGCCTCATCAACTGCTTGCTGCTTTTCTTCAACTGTTTTTGGTTGCTCGGCAGGTGTAGGCGTTTGAGTACCGAGTACTTTACTATCATCAACTTCTGCGACCTCTTTCTTAGATTCAGAAATTACTTTTTGCTCTGTTACTGGCTTTTCTTCAATAAACTCTAAACTAGGTACGTCTTTCTTTTCGGCTTTTTGTTCATGGCTAGTTTGAGGCTCGGCTTGTTCAGTGGTTTCTTCACTAGCAAATGACTGCCAAGAGAATAATAAACTAATTGCCAAAAATAACGGTTTCATACTTTTCCTAAATACATCATGCCTGATTTAAGGCGTTAAGGTAGCAAATTCTCACAGTTTGGCATAGTTTTTTACCAATATTGCTCAACGGTGATCTGCCCAGGCTCACGACGTCTGTTGCGGCTAAAACCAAGCTCTAACAAAATGGCCGTGGTATCTTTTACCATTTCTGGATTACCGCAAATCATGAACTGTGTCGAGTCAGGTTTAACAGGAAGCTCTACTACATCAAATAAGCGACTGTCTTTTATTACGTCAGTGATCCGGCCATTAAAACCGATTGTGGCTGACTCTCTGCTGACTACAGGTGAGTAGTAAAGGTTTGGGTACTGCTGCTGTAGTGCTTTAATGCGCGCTTGATAACTTAAGTCCTCATTAAAACGAACTCCATGCACTAAGTGAACATGCTCAAACTTTTGCCACACTTCGCCCTGCTCTAATATTGATATAAAAGGCCCAAGCGCAGTACCTGTACTCAGCATATAAAGCTGCTCACTGCTTGGCACTTCATCAAGGGTAAAAAAGCCTGTCGCGCGGCGCTCTATAGTCACTGAGTCACCCGGCTTTAATTGCGCAAGTTGTTGAGAAAGTTGACCGTCTTTAACATTAATCAGATAAAATTCGAGGTCGGGATTATTCGGCGCATTAACATAAGAATATGCACGTGCTACCCGTTTATCACCCACTTGCATAGCAAGCTTTGTAAACTGCCCTGCTACAAATGGTTCAACATCGGCATTAACAATTAAGCTAAATAGTGAGTCGGTCCACCATTTAACATCTTTAACTTTAGCTTCAACCCAATTAGACATACACATCCTTAATTGTTGTTCCTCTATTAAAAGTGGCAACAATTGCTTGAATTTTCAAGTTTTAAGGGGCGGTTGCGAGCATAAATACATAGTCATAAAAAAAGCCGCATAAATGCGGCTTTGAGGTTAGTCTCACTTCACTTTGGGCGTGTTTCCAAATTTCAGTGAATACGTTACCAAGGAACTTATTTAAATTGATTCTAAAGCAATTTTAACCATTTCGTTAAAGGTGCTTTGACGCTCTTCACTTGGTGTTGCTTCACCAGTGATTACGTGGTCACTTACAGTAAATAGTGCCATCGCTTTTGCGCCGTATTCAGCGGCTACGCCGTACATGCCAGCTGTTTCCATATCAACAGCAAGTACGCCTAGCTTGTCTAATTCTTGATAGAATGTGTTATCTGCTTGGTAGAATGTATCTGTTGTAAATACATTACCTACTTTTGCTTCAATACCTAATTCTTTTGCTGCGTTTACGCCGTTAAGTAGTAAACCGAAATCAGCAATTGCGGCAAAGTCGTAACCACGTACACGTGCACGGTTTACGTTTGAATCTGTGCTTGCACCTTGTGCAAAGATAACGTCACGGATTTTGATATCGCTACCAATACCGCCACAGGTACCAATACGAATTAGATTTTTAACGCCGTAACTAACGATCAATTCACGGGCATAAATTGACATTGATGGAATACCCATCCCAGAACCCATAATACTCACTGGCTTACCTTTGTAGGTACCGGTAAAACCATACATATTACGAACGCCTGTTACTTGTTTTGCGTCATCTAAAAAGTTTTCAGCAATGTATTGAGCGCGAAGCGGATCACCCGGCATTAATACCGTTTCTGCAAATTCGCCTACATTGGCGCTGATATGAGGAGTACTCATTATTGGTTTCCTTTTTTGTTCGCTAATAGCTTGTCGTTAAAGCTATCACCGTATTCAAGTGCAGGAAGATTAAACCACTGGGCAAGGGTTTGACCTATGTCTGCAAAACTAGCTCGTTCTCCAAGCGGGGTGTTTGTCATTCCCGGTTGGTATGCAAGTACTGGCACGTATTCACGTGTATGGTCAGTGCCTGCTGCTGTTGGATCACATCCGTGATCGGCCGTGACAATTAACACATCATCACTATTTAGCTGATTTAAAATGGTCGGTAGGTAATCATCAAACTCTTTTAATGCTTTAGCATAGCCAACTGCATTACGGCGATGACCGTACTTTTCATCAAAATCAACTAAGTTTGTAAAAATCAAACTATGGTCAGGTGCGCTTGCGATTACTTCTGAGGTTTTCTCAAGCAAGTTCATTAGCCCTGGCGCTTTGTGTTTTTGGGTGATGCCTTGGTGCGCATAGATATCGGCAATTTTACCAATACTGATCACTTCACCGCCGTCTTGCGATAATTTATCAAGCAAGGTTGGTGACGGAGGTAACACCGAATAGTCACGACGATTGCCTGTACGGGCAAAATCGTCACGGCTCGAACCCAAAAATGGCCGCGCAATCACTCTTCCTATGTTCATTTCATCAAGCAGCGCCCGTGCGATTTCGCAAACCTGATAAAGTTTCTCCAGTCCAAATGATTCTTCGTGCGCGGCTATTTGAAACACGCTATCAACTGAGGTGTAGCAAATCGGCATACCGGTTTGCATATGTTCTTCACCTAGCTGTTCTAAAATGGTCGTTCCTGAGGCATAACAGTTACCTAAAATGCCAGGAATCTCTGCGCGAGCAATTAGCTCATCAACAAATTCTTGTGGAAAGCACGGCTGTGTATTGGGGAAGTAACCCCAGTCAAACAACACAGGTACACCGGCCATTTCCCAGTGTCCTGATGGCGTGTCTTTACCACTTGATAACTCTTTAGCGTAACCCCATGCGCCAATAGGTGCTTGGCGGTCACTGACTAAACAAGGTTCTTTACCTGCGGCTTCGCATGCATCAGCTAAACCTAAACGGGTAAGATTAGGAAGCGATAAGTGCTCACCAGTTTCTTCTGCATAGGCTTTAAGTAAATGAGCGAAGGTATTTGCGCCTACGTCACCAAACTTTTCTGCGTCAGGTGCTGCGCCAATTCCTAGGCTATCTGCCATTAAGATGAGTGCTCTTGCCATGGGTACCTCGTTATCAATATGTGAATACTTTATATGCTCTTTGAATTTTTGGTACAGGACATAAGTCCTGTTTCATAAAACGGAAACATTATAAATTTGCATCTCTAAGCGAAGCAAAAGAGATTAATCGTGTCTTTTTTGCTATTGTGATCTACCTAACAATGTTTCCTTCTGTGTGGGCGAGAACTTTAGTGACACGAACAATTATAGCTATTGCTGGCGCATCTGCGTCGGGCAAGTCTCTTTTTAGCAAGACAATTTATAACGAATTAGTCAATGAGCTTGAACCGGGCGCGATCGCAGTGATCGAAGAAGATGCTTATTACAAAGACCAGTCGCATTTGCCGTTTGACCATCGAACGCAAACCAATTACGACCACCCTGATGCTTTCGAGCATGAGCTTTTGCATGAGCACTTACTTCAATTGCGCGCTGGAAAATCAGTAGACGTACCAACTTATGACTATGCAATGCATACCCGAAGCGATGAAACGCGTCGAGTGGCACCTGCAAAAGTACTTATCGTTGAAGGTATTTTGCTACTGAGTGATCCGGCACTTCGAAAAGAATTTGATATTAAGGTGTTTATTGATACACCGTTAGATATCTGCCTTATGCGCCGTATGCAACGAGATATGGAGCAGCGTGGCAGAACATTACAGTCCGTTGTTGATCAATATCAAGCGACAGTGCGACCTATGTTTTATCAGTTTATTGAGCCATCTAAGCACAAAGCTGATCTCGTAGTCACACGCGGCGGTATGAATCGCGTTGCCATTGATATAATTAAAAGTAAAATAAAATATTTACTGCAACAATAACAACGGGAAACAGTCAGTATGACAACATTTATGAGCTTAGTAGGCATTGTTGTGCTACTAGGCATTGCTTTTGCGGCTTCAACGAACCGTAAAGCAATTAATTTAAGAACTGTAGGCATCGCCTTTTTACTTCAAGTGTTAATTGGTGGCTTTGTCTTGTTCTTCGAAGTGGGCAAAAACGTACTGGCAAGTATGTCGCGAGGCGTCTCATCGGTTATTGGTTATGCCAATGACGGAATTAGCTTCTTATTTGGCTCACTGGCATCGCAAGATACCTTAGGGTTTATTTTTGCAATACAAGTATTGCCCGTTATCGTGTTCTTCTCAGCACTCGTTGCTGTGTTGTATCACATCGGGGTGATGGATTGGATAATCAAGATTCTAGGCGGTGGCTTACAAAAGCTGTTGAAAACCTCGCGCCCTGAATCGCTTTCTGCGACCGCCAATATTTTCGTTGGCCAAACAGAAGCACCATTGATTGTTAAGCCATTTATCGCCAGCATGACTAAGTCAGAGCTATTTGCGGTAATGGTAGGTGGCCTTGCTACCGTAGCAGGTTCTGTTATGGCAGGTTACGTAACAATTGGTGTAGAGCTTAAATACTTAATTGCAGCCAGCTTTATGGCGGCACCAGGTGGTTTCTTAATGGCAAAAATGATTGTGCCAGAGACCGAAACACCAAAAGAAGATTTAGCTGATTTAGACGTACAAGAAGAAAAACCGGTAAACGTAATTGATGCTGCCGCATCAGGTGCCGCAAACGGTATGCAACTAGCACTGAACGTAGGTGCGATGTTACTGGCTTTCGTAGCACTTATTGCACTTCTAAATGGGTTATTAGGCGGTATTGGTGGTTGGTTTGATCATCCAACATTAACGCTACAAGAAATTTTAGGTTACGTATTCGCTCCGGTTGCATGGTTATTAGGTGTACCTTGGGACGAAGCAGTAATCGCAGGCAGTTTTATAGGTCAGAAGGTTGTAGTTAACGAATTTGTTGCTTACCTCGACTTTATTAATTATCGCGATACGTTAAGTGCGCACACACAAGCGATTGTCACATTCGCGTTATGTGGGTTTGCTAACTTATCATCGATAGCAATTTTACTAGGTGGATTAGGCGGTATGGCGCCTAGTCGGCGAAAGGATATCGCACGCTTAGGGCTCAGAGCAGTGTTAGCAGGATCTATGGCTAACCTCATGAGTGCAGCAATTGCAGGTTTTTTCCTCTCGCTAGCTTAGAAACTTAATGAGATGAGCCGTAGTTGCAAAACAATAGGATAGGACTTTAAGGGGTTAAAGGTCTATCTGACTTGAACGATACTTCACCAAGGGCCGCAAGGCCCTTTTATCGTTTTATGTGCTAAGATTTATTTACTAAATCCTTTTAAGTGCATAAATGAACTATTTTAGAATTTATATACTAACCTTTTTCTTAAGTTGGCCAGCCCTTTGCAAGCCGACTCTAACCGTTGTTACCGAACTATCACCGCCCAATCAAACCTTGATCAATAACCAAGTTGCCGGTAAAAGCACTGAATTAGTAAGAGCTATTTTTGCCAAAGCAAACTTAAATGCCAATATAGAGCTCTACCCTTGGGCCCGTGCTTACAATATGGCACTAAAAAAGCCGAATACTTTCATTTACAGCATGGCTAAAACTCCAGAGCGTGAACATCATTTCTATTGGATTGGTGAAGTAGCCACCTATGAAATGGGCTTTGTGAAATTAAGCGAACGCCGCGATATAAACATCACCTCCAATGAGCAAGCCAAACAATACAAGATAGCAGTTCAGCGTCATGACTTAGCAGCACAACGCTTAACTGAGCGCGGTTACACTGTTGTGTATACTTCAGACATCAATAAGTCATATCAGTTGTTGATGTCGGGGAAGGTTGATTTAATCATTGACGATAAAAACTATATCGCCGCGATGGCTAATGAATTAGGCCTTGATGAATCGCGCTTACACTTTGCCTTTGCAATTGATTTTTTAGCGATGAAAGGGTTCCTAGCTGCAAACAAAAATACTAACCCACACCATATCAATGCATTAAAAAATGCGTTTGCTGAGATTCAGGCATCAACGCTATATAGTCAGGTCATGCAAACAAATAGGCCTTAAGTAAGAGCAAGAAAAATTCGTTATTTGCTACTCTGAACAACCCCCAGTGCCTTTACACTGCACCATGATAGTAGTACTCAGCTACCGATAGCTTCAACGGCTAACGATGACTAATAAAAATTATTTTGTATTGGTATTACTATATTGCTCAATAAAAAAGTCTAACTTACCCTGAGCAATTAGCTTTTCGTAACTTGATTGCAAACGTTCAACTACATCGATGGGTATGTTTTTATTTAATGCTAAATAATTCCCTAATGTATCGTTAAGAGGAAGCTCAACTAGCTTAACGACTTCTCGTCCAGGGTGCCCGTATTGAGTTAGCTGATAATCAAATGATAGATCTGAACCAATAATTAGCTCGATTTTATTTTTGAAAAATAAATTAAGACACTCATAACTATGACTCACTTTCAGCAAATTTTTACCATCACTAAAACCAATTGTTTCTACAAATTGCTCATAGATACTATTACGCACAACACATAGGCTATGTTCTTTTACCTGGGGTAGATCAAGTGGATTAATACGCTCATTTGATTTTAATCTATAAAAGAAATTTCGCGATGAGGCCAACGGCCCTACCCAGTTAAACAGCTTTTCTCTTTGCGTAATTCGGGCTGTAGAGACTAACCCTGACAAGGGCTGTTGTTGCGCCAAGTGGAATGCTCTTGACCAAGGTAAGAGCTCAAAATTGCACTTAATTTTGGCATCGATGCACATGGCCTTAACAAACTTTAAGTTAATACCCTCTAAATGCCCTTTATTTGAGAAGTTATATGGCGGGAAATGCTCGGTGTAAATGGTGACACTTTCTTTTGCAAACACTACAGGTGCAAAGCTTAGGCACGCTAACAACAAATATTTTAAAATAATTAATACACTCTAATGACACAGCTGCATTAAATATAGAAATATTAACTAGTCCAGTCAATTTTTAGACATAAAAAAAGCAAGCCGTAGCTTGCTTCTTCTCTATTTTACTTTTCAGTAAAATTATAGCGGCTTGATGTTGTCCGCTTGAGGGCCTTTTTGACCTTGTGATAGAGTGAACTCTACACGTTGGCCTTCAGCTAAAGTTTTGAAACCTTCAGATTGGATAGCGCTGAAGTGAGCGAAAACGTCTGGACCATTTTCTTGCTCGATGAAACCAAAACCTTTAGATTCGTTAAACCACTTAACTGTACCTGAAACAACGTTAGACATAGTCATATTCCTGATATAAAAAATTAAATATTGCCCGTAGTGGGCGGGTGTAGCAAAAAATCAGATGGAACTTAAAAACTTCAGGACGGTACTACAAGTATTACTTATACAACAACGAAATAAAGATTTATTAATTACACGCTTTTTAGCTACCGCTCACTATATAGAGTTGCCAGAATATGTCAAATACTATCGTTTGCTAGGCTATATAAACAGGGCACTTAAGCTACTTTAAAGTAACTAAAACAGTCCTTAAAACTCAAACTCAAGTGCTAAACGAAAGCTGTGATCTTTGCCCGATTGACTAAGTTCACTAATAAAACCCGCTTCCCATTTTAACTGGCGTTTAGGGCTAAATCTGTGTAGCCCAATAAAGCCTGGACCAACCCCAAAAAAGTCCTCTCCCGCATAGATTTCTATCGATGGTTGAAAGGCTGAACGATAGCGATAACGGTATTGTAAGCGAAACTCGCTTTCCCACTCGTTTGCAATATCAGCGCCCCATTCATACACTAAAAATGCGTTCATAGTCAGGCTTGTACGGCCAAACTCTTTTTCCCATAAAAACCCAGTTGTTGCTTCGTATGCATCGATATTATGCTGCTTTTCAAGCTCAAATAACGCTCCCCAATCGGCCCATAAACGGCCTTGCTCAACCAGCTGCCAACGTAACTCAAGCTCATACGAAGATAAGCCAAAATCACCGTTATCATCTCGTTCGCCAACTAAGTAGCCCTCAAGACTCATGGTGTCGTTAATTGCGCCACCAAAGCCTGCACGCTGTGCAAGGACATTACCGTTATCGGTTTGCCGAGACACTAAACGCCACTCGACCTCACGTTCAAACGGCATCACATAAGGGTGATATACTTTATCAACCACCATGCCATCTGCCTGCGCGACTTGGCTGACACTTGCTAACAACAAGCAACTTAAGCTAATTATTAAGAACCGCATACTGGCTCCTCTGTCTTTTTAATTTTTAAAACGCGCGCTAAGGCAATAAATACTACAGCAGCAATAACATACACCCAGAGCGCAGTTTTACTCGGCGTGGCTTCGTAGCCCACTAAGGCTTTTAATACGCGCCCAAGCTCTGAGTTTTCAACTAAAAATCCACGCCAATCTAAATAATTTGAGGTCACGTCTAGTAAGTCGACCTGACTTGCTAAATCGAGAAATATCAATAACTTTGCTGTTGCATTAAAGGCAAGCAGCACGACTAAAGGCTGCACACCTGCACGTCTGACGATACTTTCCAGTAAAAAGAACAATAACACACCAAAACTAATACAAATGCCCACACCTAAACATGTACCGAGTATCAATGGCTCAGCGGTATCTTTACTGTGCCAAAAGCTGACCAAATAGATCATGTAATGGCTTAAATACAAGGTCATGGTTGCAATCAAGGCCAGTGCAGCCGCCATTTTTCGATGCTGACAACTCATTAGTGCAGCGACAAAAATCATTATACACAGCAGCATTTGTATGAACTCTAAGCCTCGGTGATCAAATAACTGACTCAGCCAAGCAGCGGCTTGTACAAATACTAAGCTCATCAGGGTACCAATAACGGCATAAATACTCAGCTGGCGCTGACTTAAAGGCACGATCAAACTCAAAAGCACAGCTAAAATAACCACAGGTAAAAGCTGATTAATGCTCATTAATAAACTAGTTATCAGCATCATTCACCTCCGTAGCCACGACAGTTCCTCTGGCTGTATTAGGCGAAAATTCTCCAAAAAAATCATAACGTCCAGGGCTGAGCGGTCCGATATAAATGACACTCTTACGACCTGGGTAGAGCACTTTTTCACGGTTTAAGTCAAAGCTATCGAACTCTTCTGGGGTATCATCTTGGTTTTCGATAACTAATCGCAGCTTTTTATTGGCAGGTACTGTTATTTCAGCGGGGTAAAACAAATGATCTTTTAAAATCAGCTTGTACTCTTTGGCATAGGCAAGCCAAGACGACATACATAGTAGCAGCATAGAAAGCGCTAAAATGCATTTATTCACTGACATTTCCTTGCATAAAAGAGACACTCACTCGCAAGCCACCAAGGTGACTATCTGCTAAAGCAATATCAGCATTATAAATCGAGACTATGTGTTCAACAATGGCCATACCAAGCCCGGCTCCTTGTTCACCTGATGGGTGTTTATCACCACCCACACGGTAAAAGCGGTTAAAAATGCGCTGTTTTTGAGCTTCATTAATACCTGGACCCGAGTCATCTATTTGCCAAATAAAACGATTATTTTCGGTTTTCAGCGTAATACAAATTTCTCCCATAGCTGGGGTATATTTTATGGCGTTACTCAGTAAATTGCCAAACAAAGTAACTAAGGTGAATTCGTCACCGCCAATGATAAAATCATCGCCATCAATGCTTATGGTATGCTCTTTTTCGTCAATACGATCATAAAGTTGTGCAACAACTTGTTGGCTAATTTCTAACACCGACACGGGGCTAAATTGCGCTTGCCATTGCTCTGGATAAGTACGCCCCAAAATCAGCATTTGCTCAACGATATTGCTCAGTTTATCAACGCCTTTTTCCATCGCATCAAGCTCAACACTCTCAACACCTTGAGCCACTAAATTATGCACATTGATTTTTAAACTACTGAGCGGGGTACGCAGTTCATGGGCCGCATCTGAGGCAAAAAAGCGCTCTCGTAAATAGGCACTTTCAACCCGTTTGAATAGATCGTTTAAGCGGCTTATTACGGGTTTTATTTCTTGCTCTGGGGTTTGCCAAGGGATTGCAGTAAAGTCATTTGCTTGACGATGTTTAAGTTGATTTGATAACCGAGTTAGTGGCGCAAGCCCTTGTTTTACAAACACACTAATAAGGAGAGCAAGGATAGGCACACTCCACAACAGCGGCGTCATGGCCGATAGAATCACGGTTTCGGTTAGCGCCACACGTTTACTCAAAGGCTCAGCAATAAGCACCCGCTTATTACCTTCGCTTAAGCGATACACTTTGACGCGTTGCCCAGCCAAGTTCTCAACACTAAACCCGGTTTGCCACTGACTTTGATTACTAAGATTTTGCTGCAATGATTTTGAGCTTGAGGCCAAGCTGTCATCAACCCAAACTTGAAACAATAACTGCGGTAAATCACTGGTATAAGCTGGAGTTTCTTTACTGAGTGGCTGCTCGATTAACACATGTGCCAGCGTTACTAGCTCGTTATCGAGCAGTGCTTCAGCCTGATTCATACTTTCACGGTAACCTTTAGTAAATGCCAAAAAGCAGGTTAAGATCACCATAGACAATATAAGTAGAGTCAGCCTTTTACGAATTGACACTAGCGTTTACCCACCACATAACCAATGCCGCGCAAGGTTTTAATAAACTCTTTTGGGAATTTTTTACGCAAGTGATGAATGTGTACTTCGATGGTATTAGACCCCACCTCTTCGCCCCATTCGTACAGTTTACTTTCTAACTGCTGTTTTGATTGCACGCGACCTTGGTTTTCTAGCAAGGCTTTAAGGAGCATAAACTCTTTGCGCGGCAAGTTTACTGGCTCACCTTGAAAGCTCACGGTAAAAGCGGCGGTGTCCATTTCAACATCACCGACTTTTAAAGTGCTGGTCTGAGCTTGGGTCACACGCCTGCTGGCAACCCGAAGACGGGCAAATAATTCTGCGGGATCAAAAGGCTTTGCTAGGTAATCATCAGCACCTAAATCAAGCCCCATAACTTTATCATCAATACTGCCCCGAGCCGTTAAAATCACCACGGGCAGGTTTTTACGATGCTTTTTGATGTGTTTTAAAATGTCGATGCCATCACCGTCTGGTAGTCCTAAATCAAGGACTACCAGCTCAATTTCATCATTTTTCAGCCATTGCATCGCTGACTTAACGGTCGAACTATGTTCAACACTGTATCCTTGTTGACGTAAAGAACGACACAGGCCTTCTGCCACTAAGTGGTCGTCTTCAACGAGCAATAAATGCATAGTTTATCTCTTTATTTTTTTCTCGACCTTAGCCAATAGCTTAGTAATTTCTTGTTGGCGGTAAAGATCTGCTTTTGGTCTATCAGGGCGTGCTGGCGCTTGCTGTGCAACCAATAAAAACTCTCTAGCTGATTTATACTTGCGCTCGTCATATAGGAATGACGCATATAAATAGTTGCTATCGATACCACGTGGGTTTAATTCAAGCGCTTGCTTAAACAATTTTTTCGCTTCATCGTCATCACCAAACCCAATTGGCCAACCAGGTACTTTACCGTATAAGGTTGCAAGGCTCGTGTATGCTGAGCCATCAAGCGCTTTTTGATCTAGGCTTAGCGCTTTTTCAAATTGTGCTTTCGCATCTTTTGCAAGACCTAGCGCGCCTAAACCTCCTTTCGCCCCCGCATAGCTCGATAGCACAATACCGTACCAAATATGGCTGGCTGCTTGCTGGTCGTTCGCTTTTGTAAACTCTGCGGTTTCGCTCGCTAATTTTTCGAATGCATCTAACTGCGCATCGTCAACTAATTCGTAATTAACCACTGCCCACTGTTTTTGCACCGAACTTAAATCGCTATTAAAGTCGGCTTTTGCAGGCGCAGCCATGATAACACCTAACATCATTAGGGCTTTAAAATTTAGTTTAGTCATAATCATTCACCTTAATCAATTTAGTTGGCAAAAAAACTTTTAATTTTAGGAAGTTGTTTTGCTATTGCGTTATCAACGAGTGATGGAAATGCACCGTTAATACGGGCAAATAATGTTTCTGGAAAACCAATAAAACGACGACGTTTTTTTGATTTAATTAAATCTATTAATGCATCAGCCACTTTTTCTGGCGGATCCATGGTGTTACCCAGCTCTTTGTTCATCGCGCGTACTTGCGGCGAATTAATCGCGGTATCGGTGGCACGAGGCGCTAAATACAATACTTTGACATCGCTGTGGCTGAGCTCTCTGGCAAGGGCTTCGGTCATCCCTCTTAGGCCAAACTTGCTAGCGCAGTACAAGGTTTGATATGGATAACCAATGCTGCCAAACGACGAACCAATATTGACAATCGTGCCTTTATTGCGGGTCACTTGTGGTAAAAACAGCTGACATAATTTAATAGGCACATGCAGATTAATATTTAACAGGTGATCAATTTGCTGCTCGCTAATTTCACTAAACCCCTGCATTACATTAACGCCTGCGTTATTGATTAGTAACGTTGCCCCGCCAATTTGCTGAGCAAACTTAGCAAGGTCATCGCGAGATTCACTGTTACTTAGGTCAGCCTGAAAATACTCAGCATCATTGCCACATTCCAATTGCAGTGCAGCAAGTTGCTTCACATTTCGACCAACAAGTAATAAACGCCAACCTTCTTTTGCAAGGCGAAGGGCAATAGCACGGCCAATCCCCCCTGTTGCACCGGTTAGCACACAAACTGGGCTACTCATGCGCTTTGCTCCAAGTCAGCCTCGCTAAAGAAAGGTTCTGAATCGAGGTCACGGAAAATATTGCCGTACAATTTATAAAAACATTTTGCGGCGTGAATGATGGCTTGCTGGTCGTCCTCGTTATCAATTTTGTTCATGAGGTTTTCGAAAAACTTCACATGCTCAATATCCAGTGCACCGTGCGAAGTAAGGTAGGTAAACGCCTTTTTAGGTAAGCCTACAGCCTCACGAATTTGCCCTGCTGCATTATCGGCTAATGCAATCGAAGTACCTTCAAGCACATGAACCATGCCAAAGAATGCTAATGGGTTTCCGCGATTAATTGCATCATAGGCATACGACACCATTAATTCGGTCGAAAACTGTGGACGAGAATGACGCACTTGCTCTTTATCAAAACCACAGGCTGCAATATCGTTTAGCACCCATTCTTGGTGGCCTAACTCTTCTTCGATGTATTCTGCAACAGCTTCGCGCAGCCACTCTTGTTTATCGCTCAGCTTTGCACCGACTGCCATCAACAGTGGTACTGTGTGCTTAACATGGTGATAAGCTTGCGTTAAGAACGATGCATATTCACTTAGGCTTACTTCACCTTTAAAAACGCGGCCAATAACCGGCGCAGCTAAAAGGTAGTCACGCTCTGTTTGTGTTTCGGCTTGTAATGTATTGAAAAATTGACTCATGCTCGTCGCCTCTTGATAAAGTGCAGAGATCTCTGCAGCAAAAAATTGATTGATAACATCGCGTTTTGGGCGACTATTGCAGGTTAATAAACCTTGCGTGTGGCTCATAGGCTCTGCCATTCGATGCCATTTTCTGATTTGTGCGTATTCGGGTAGTTGCGCGTTTTGTGCCGTGATATGTGCAGCAAGTTCAGCGTCATTCATCGCTTGGTTTGCATAGATAAGCGCAGCTAAAAATGCCTGGCCTTCGCCAATCACCACCGCTTGTTGTATCTGGCCGTGGCTAAGTAATAACGACTCTGGCCATTCGGCGCTGATATTGCGCCCAAAGCTGGTGATCAGCTGATTTTTCAAGCGGCCTTGTATAATCAAGCGACCTGCTTGCTCAGTAACGAGATCGCCGGTTGCATACCAATCGTCAGCATTTTGCGCGGCTTGACCTAAGTACCCCAAAAACAATGAACCCTTGATATAAAGCTGGCCATTTTCAATTTTGTATTGAATGTGCTTAAGTACTCGCCCTGCGGTGCCGATGTCATCATCATCGCGAGTGTTTAAGCTCACTACCGATGACGATTCAGACAAACCATAGCCTTGATAAACCGGTAAACCGAACTCACGGGCTTGCTTAATGAGCGCTTGGCTTACAACAGCACCACCTACTGCAATAAACTTTAAGCTTTTAGGTGCTTGCCAACCTTGCTTTGCGAAAGCCACTAAGCAAGTCAGTAGTTCAGGCACTAAAATAAGGGTATTTGGCTCAGTGCGCTCAATTGCGGCTATTAATTTGTGTGGCTCAAGTAACTGTGCACCAGAAAAACCAAGTTCAGCTAAAGGCACTAAATTAACCGTGCCACCAGCTAATAGCGGCGCATAAACACCGGCTAAATTCTCAAGCAAAACCGGTAGCGGCAGTAAACACAAATGGTTTGGCTTTTCTAAATCAATGCTTTGATAAAGTGATGTTGCCACCTGCAATTGACTCTCAAGCGATAAACACACGCCTTTCGGTGTGCCTGTTGAGCCAGACGTAAAGGTAATCTTTTGCGTGTTTGAAAAATATGGCACAGGCTGTGTATTACTCAATTGGTAAACATATAAAGGGTAATGCTTACATACATCTACTAACGCCACTAATTTAGCATGCTCACCTTCGTAAGCACGGTCACATACAAATAGCCCTGCTCCGCTATTTTGCAAACCAAACGCTACTTGCTGAGCCGTAAAAAACGTTGGTAGCGGAATAGCCACTCTTTTAAGCTCGCTAAGCGCAGCTTCTAATACACACCAAGCAGGTGTGTTATCTAATTGATAAGCCACACCTTGGGCATCAAATTCTACCAAAGTAGGTAGTAAACGAGTTACTTGCTCAGTAAATTCTTGTTTAGTTAGTGAGCGCACACCATCGCTTTTGTGGCAAACCATTAAGGTATCGCTATCTTTATGTGGTAACTGTGTTAACCAACTCATAACGCCTCCAAAAATACAGCAAGCTCAAGCGATGACTGTAAACACTGCTGTTTGATATTGAATAAAACGGGGGTATTTAAAACACGTTGATGAGCTTCGTTTAGGTCAACCACACAAATGGTTGGTTGATTGTCGTAATAGCTACCCCAGCTTGCTGGATCTTGAAGTGCTTGCGCATTTGCAACACCGATTTCTTTGCAATTTACACCCAGCATTTTTAATAGCGCTCTCACTTTACGGGTTGCACAAAACACTAAATATTTTGCCCCTGCTTGATAGAGTGCTTCGTTCATTAAAACAAAATGTGCCAAGGTGGCTTTTCGATGCGTTGAGCATAAATTACCTAGCTCAAAAATGTGCTCACGCTTGGCACCGACAAAGTGCTCAATAGACGCAGGGAGGTATTGTTCAATAAACAAAGGTTGTGATGCAGAGCGAAGACCTAACGTACATACTTCATCATCAACATTAAGCTCACACAGTAGCGGCATGAACTGCGAAATTTTCGCATCATAAGCTGCAGCAAAACCTTGCTTGATATTACTCTCAAGGCGGTCACGGAATTGACCTCCTTCACGAGAGCAAACAAAAGCCGGCTCTTGAACTTGAGTTTGATGTGATTGTTGAACTGAAAGCATAATTGTTCGCTCCACTTAGATTATGTGTAAAATTTATCGAGCGAAACTTAAATAAAACTTAAGAAAAATTAATTTTTATAAATTTTTTTCAACCTCATGATATTTAATGCTTTTATTTTTATAAAAAACAAAAATGCCAGTCTGCTAGACTGGCATTTTAATGCTAAAATTAACGTTAAACTTAGATTACTTAACGATAGTCATCTCTTTAAGTAGGTTTTGAGCATTATCAACTTTATCCATTACCCACAACATGTATCGTGAATCAACGTGAATTGAGCGATTTAAGTTCTCATCGTAATCCCAATCACCAATAATGCTTTCGTAAACACCATCAAATAATAAACCAACGAGCTCAGCATTACCGTTTAACGTTGGAGAGCCTGAGTTACCACCTGTGGTATCTACGTTCGATAAAAAGTTAACCGGAACAGTATTCATACCGCCGGTATAATCGCCATAAAGCTTTTGCTTAATTAACTCGTTTTGTTTCTCTGGTGAGTTGAATGGTTCAACACCGGTGTTTTTAGCAAGTAGTCCTTCTAACGATGTAAAGGGGGTTGCCACTAAGCCATCTTGCGGTGAATAGCCGCCTACCGTACCGTAAGTTACACGCAGGGTGCTGTTAGCGTCTGCATAAACAGGCTTATTAAGTGCCTTGTTATAAGCAATGATTGCTTCCATTAATGCAGGGCGAGCAGCTTGCTGTTTACCAGCCAGTTCTTTTTTCGCATCTTCAATATCTTTTGTGACCGCAAAGATTGCATGCGCATACTGAATAAATGGATCGCTACTTTGCTTTAACTGAGCAAGGTCAAGATCTGCCATCCATAAACGTTTGCTTTCATCTGCAAGAACCGATTTAGCATACATATCATCAAGCATGGCTTGCTGTTTTTGTTTATCAAAACCGTTTGTTAGACCCAGTGCTTTATCTACCTCTGCAACTCGCTCGTCTTTAGGTAAAGCAGCATATTGCTCAATAAAGTACAGTAAAATAGCTTTATCTACGGCTTCATCATAGCGACGGCTCATGCTTTTTAAACGAGACTCGATACGTGGCATATCACGCTCTTGATAACCGCTTTCACGCTCAGCATCTGGCTTTTGTTTTTCGTAAGCTAAACGGTATAAACGTCGAGCAGTTGAGATCATTTGTGAGCGGTGTACGTAACCTAACATGCGGTCGCGCTGGTTATGCTCTTGCGACTGAGCAACTAGCGCAGATAAATCAGCAAGTACATGTCCGTATTTAGCTTTGCGCTTACTATCTTCGTTGATCCACGCAGTGAGATCTTTTTCGAATTGTTGCTTACGGCTATACATTGACCCTTTATTGAAACTCTCAATCATTGAGCCATAGTTTTTAATGTAGTTGTTGTAGCCCGCAATCGTGCTTTCATAAGCGATACGTGCCTCTGAACCTTCAGGCGCATTTTCTTCAATTAACGAGACATATTTAGAGTTATATTTACGCGCTAATGGGTAAGCTGTGTTAAACACGTAATCAACTTCAGGCGAAATACGGTAACGGTTTGTGCTGCCAGGGTAACCGGTAACCATCACAAAATCGCCTTCTTGAACGCCTTTAGCGCTTACTTTTAAAAACGCATCACTTTGGTACGGCACGTTATCTTCTGAATATTCAGCTGGCTTGCCATCTTTGCCAACATACGCGCGATAGAACGAGAAATCACCTGTGTGGCGCGGCCACATCCAGTTATCTATATCACCGCCGTATTTACCGACGCCCATAGCAGGTGCATACGCTAAACGTACATCTTTAATTTCTAGCGATTTAATAAGGTAATACTCAAGACCACCGTGGAAAGTATACACATTACAGCGGTAGCTTTGGTCTTGCTCACACTCACTAACAAGTGCTTTTTCATTTGCTTGAATAGCATCAAAACGTGCTTTACCGGTTAGCTTTTCAGTACCTTGGTTTACTTTATCAGTTACTTCAACCACTTCCTCGGTTACATAAACACGAGAACCCGGCGCAGCTGGAACCTCTTCGCCTGTTGTTTTAGCTAAAAAGCCATTTTCTAAAATATTATTCTCGGTGGTCGAGTTATATTGAATCGAACCATAGGCACAGTGATGGTTAGTTACAACTAAGCCTTTTGGTGAAACAAACGAAGCAGTACATCCACCAAGGCTAATTACCGCGTTCATCGGGAACTCAGTTAATTTTGAAATTGACTCTACATCAATGCTCAAGCCTTTCGCTTTTAACACTGATTCAAGCTCTGGTAACTGGTGAGGCTGCCACATGCCTTCGTCGGCAACAGCAACATTTGCTACAGCGAGACCCACTGCAGCAGCAATAAATTTAAAACGCATAGTCGTCCTTTATATTATTATGTTTATCATTTTTAGCGCTCGTATCATTATCATTGTGAAAATGAATAGCAATATTTTGCGACCGCTAATGTCAAAATTTGTAAACCATTTTAGGTTCATGAGCCTAACACTTAGACTCATGAGTCTTAATATTTAGATTCATGAACCACGGCATTATGGCCATGTAAGCTTTCTTGGTGTTCAACCTTAAATTGGTAATCAGCAATACCCGGCATGGCTTCGAAACACTGCTTTAATCGCCTTGCTGCATCTTCGCAAAACAGTAAGTTTTTTGCGTTAAGGGCGGCAAATGCTTGCTCATCTTCACGCTTTACGGCGGTTTGTACAGGGGTGCCTATGGCTTGCTCACATACTGTGATAAAGCCGCCAATATCAGGTAGCTTCTCACTACTAAAAGTGACATCAATATAAGCGTAAGAGCGCTGGCTATGAGGAGTTGCAATTGAGCCCTGTTCACTTGCAAGCCAATTGAGTAAAGAGGCTTTATCTATATGCTCATCACTAAATTGCTTATCGACTGCTTCGCTCAAAAGCTGCCTCGATAATGCCGCTGAACACGGGCAGGTACTGCTGTAGGCTATATCAGCTTTTAAGTTGATAGCCATCGACTGCTTCTTAGTTATCGTTAAAACAACAGGGTAAGCATTGTATCCGGAATTGTCGCTAAGGAGTGCTGGTTTTAGCTCGGGTAAATCAAAATGCAGCACCAGTTTTGCGCCTTTACTTAAGCCTTTTTGTGATGCTAAAACGGCTTCCATAAACTCGTTAATACGCTTAGTCGATAAGCTTTGATTAGCCAATAGCTGATTAAGTAATAAATAAAGGCGCGACATATGAATGCCTTTAGCATCACTATCAAGGCTAACAAAAATATCGGCTTTGGCATTCAGGTGCACATCAACATGAGGTTGTGCAAGTTTCAAAGGCAATGCTATTTTTTCCATGCCAACCCATTTTAAAGGCGACTGAAAATC
The DNA here is from genome assembly GCF_005887195.1 of Pseudoalteromonas sp. S1650. Lineage (NCBI taxonomy): Bacteria > Pseudomonadati > Pseudomonadota > Gammaproteobacteria > Alteromonadales > Pseudoalteromonadaceae > Pseudoalteromonas > Pseudoalteromonas sp. S1650. Next base: position 49,970 of record NZ_PNDF01000081.1, read on the forward strand.
TACATTAGAGTGCGAGGTAATATCGGGTAATTGCATATCAACTTCTTTTAACGATTGAATGTTAAGGCCTTAGCGGCCTGCTTGTGCGGGGTTACGTGCTGTCCATCAAAGACACACTCACCATTTATAAAGGTATGTGTTATTCGGTGTGAAAAAGTAGTGCCATTGAAAGGGGTCCATTGGCATAAGTAATGTGTGTTTGTGTGCTCAACGTGCTTTTCTGCGCTTGGGTCAACCAGGACTAAATCTGCAAAGTAACCTTCTCTGATAAACCCTCGATCTTCGATAGCAAATCGCTTTGCCACGTTATGCGCTGTTTTTTCAACGACTTGCTCTAGGCTCAACGCACCACGTTTTACCTGCTCAAGTAACGATAGTAATGCATGCTCGACGAGCGGGAGGCCAGCTGGTGCAGCGCTGTATTGTTGCTGCTTTTCTTGCCAAGTATGAGGTGCATGATCGGTGGCAATAATATCAATGCGACCATCGCGTACTGCTGCGAGTAGCGCTTGGCGATCTTGCTCAGATTTTATGGCAGGGTTACATTTAATTTGATTGCCATAGTGTGTGTAATCATCTTGGTTAAACCACAAATGATGCACACAAGCTTCGGCGGTTATGTGTTTTTGCTCTATAGGTGCGTTACTAAATAGCTCTAGCTCTTTTGCTGTTGTAAGGTGTAAAACATGCAGCTGCGAGCCATAGCGTTTTGCCAGCGATACGGCGTACGATGATGATGCGTAACACGCTAACTCATCACGAATTAACGGGTGATGTTCTATTCGTAACTCACCATAGCGTTTTTCTATTCGGCGCTGGTTTTGTTGAATAACCTCCCCTTGCTCGCAATGGGTTGCAATGAGTACTGGGCTTTCCCGAAAAATGGCCTCTAGAGCATGTGGGTGTTCAACCAGTAAATCACCTGTTGATGCTCCCATAAACACTTTAACGCCGCATACATTTTTAGCATCAAGAGCTTTAATTTCATCAAGGTTGTCTGGGGTTGCGCCAAAGTAAAACGCATAATTCGCAGCGCTCGTTTGCGCCGCTATCGCGTATTTATCTGCAAGTGCTTTTGCCGTGGTAGTCGAAGGTGAGACATTGGACATTTCCATAAAACTTGTAATGCCACCGGCCACTGCAGCGGCAGATTCACTGGCAATCGTGCCTTTGTGAGTAAGGCCTGGCTCTCTAAAATGAACTTGATCGTCGATCATGCCTGGTAATAGCAACAGACCGCTTGCATCAATTACCTCATCATTGGCCTTGGCACTGATATCTTTGGCAATTTCAGCGATTCGATTACCAACAATTCGTACATCGTTTAATTCGCGCTGTCCTTCATTAACAACGCAGGCGTGTTTGATTATGATAGCCATATGACTCCTTGCTTATTCAGCAACATTTGCAACTTATCGTAAAAAAATGCACTCCATGGCAAGATTGATTGCAGACTAAATCGTTACAATATAACATACCACAAAGTTTTTATTTGGACACTGTTATGAGTCAAAAAGATCAATTGGGTCGAGCTATTTAAGCTGTAAAGTTATAAGTGGCTTTCCGATCTTAGAGAATTTTAACGGCTTATCGCAGCCAATAATCACCTTATCGCAACGTATGAGGTCAATTGTAATAAGACACAGTATGCTGGGCTCATTGATCACATGGTGATACCTGCCTCATATAAGTGCTTTTTTAGCATCTTTTTGTAATCCGTTTTAACCGCTATGCAAATCAAGAGCTTATAAAACGTATGTGCAAGGTTATATCGACACAATTTAATTTTAAAAATGACAAGAGAAAAACTATGAAACACCTAATCGCAACCGCGATCAGTTCTGCGCTGTTACTCACAGCCTGTTCAGAACCGCAAACAACAACATCAACGCCTAAATCAGAGCAATCAGCGCCTGTTGCTGCAAATGAGCAAGCTAACCCACTGTTTGTGAAAAGCGTATTACAATACGAAACGCCTGATTTCAGTGCGATTAAAGATGAACATTTCATGCCGGCATTTAATAAAGGCATGTCTGAGCAAATGGCTGAAGTGCAAGCTATTATTAACAATCCAGCAAAGCCTGATTTTGCCAATACGATTGTTGCGCTTGAGAAAAGTGGTGAGCTATTAACACGCACACGCAGTATTTTTTATAACTTAGCGGGTACGGATTCAAACCCGGCACGTCGTGAATTACAAAAAGAGTTAGCGCCAAAACTAGCGGCTCATAACGACAACATTTTCTTAAATAAAGCACTTTTTGAGAAAGTAGCGGCTATTCACAGCGAAGCTGACAGCCTTGCCTTAACTGCTGAAGAAAAGCGTTTATTAGACGTTTACTACAAACGTTTTGTGCGTGCTGGTGCAAAATTAAGTGCAGAGCAAAAACAACAAATTCGTGATATCAATACAAAGCACTCGAGCTTAACAACTCAGTTCTCACAAAACTTATTAGCGCTGACTAAAACAAATGTTGTTTTAGTGGATGACAAAGCAGAGCTTGAGGGCTTACCAGCAGGTCAAATTGAGCAGCTTACCAATGCCGCTGCAGAAGCTGGCCATCCAGGCAAATACCTAATTAAGATCACAAACACCACGCGTCAGCCTATTCTGGCAACACTGAAAAACCGCGATTTACGTGAAAAAGTATGGCGTGCATCAGCTGAGCGTGCATTATCGGGCGAAAATAGTAACCGTGATATCGTGGCAGAACTTGCTCACTTACGTGCTCAAAAAGCGAAACTATTAGGTTACGATAGCTGGGCTGATTTTGGTTTAGAGTCGCAAATGGCGAAAAAACCACAAGCTGTATTTGATATGTTTGCGAGTATGATCCCTGCATTAATGCAGAACGTCAACGCTGAGGCCGCTGCAATTCAAGCTAAGATTGATGAGTCAGGTGAGCAATTCAAATTACAGCCATGGGATTGGTTATTCTACGCAGAGCAAGTGCGTAAAGATAAATACAACCTTGACGAAAATGCAGTGAAAGAATATTTCGAGTTCAACCGTGTTTTAGAAGACGGCGTATTCTTCACCATGAACCGTTTATACGGTATCACCTTTAAACCACGTAACGATATTCCGGTTTATCACCCGGATGTAAAAGCCTATGAGTTATTTGATGAAAATGGTAAAAGCTTAGCCATTTTCTTTGCTGACTACTTCGCGCGTGAAGGTAAACGTGGTGGTGCATGGATGACTTCTTTCGTTAAACAATCAGGCCTTAAAGAACAAAAGCCAGTTGTCGTAAACGTAATGAACATTCAAAAAGGCGCGAATGGCGAACCTACGCTTATCAGTTATGATGAAGCAACAACGATCTTCCACGAGCTAGGCCATGGCTTACACGGCATGTTCTCAAACGTGAAGTATCCTACTCTATCTGGCACCTCAGTATCACGTGACTTCGTTGAATTCCCATCAACATTTGAAGAAGATTGGGCAATGTATCCTGAAGTTATCGCTAACTATGCGAAACACCATAAAACTGGCGAGCCAATTCCTGATGAGCTACTGAAAAAAGTAATTCAATCACGTAGCTTCAACCAAGGTTTTGATACCCTAGAATACGTTGCTGCTGCACTACTTGATATGGAATGGCATTCACTCTCTGCTGATGCTCCTTTACAAGACATTGAAAAGTTTGAGCAACAAGCGCTTGCAAAACATGGTGTTGATGTAGCATTTGTACCACCTCGTTATAAGTCAGCCTTCTTCTCACACTCAATGGGCGGCGGTTATTCAGCGGGTTACTATGCTTATATGTGGAGTGAAATCTTAGCAGCAGACGCCTTTGCCTTTGTTCAAGAGCAAGGCGGTCTAAAACGTGAAATCGGTGATAAATACCGTAAAGAAATTTTAGAAGTCGGTAACTCACGTGACCTAATGGAATCGTACAAAGCATTCCGCGGTCAAGAGCCAGACACATCAGCATTATTAAAACGCCGCGGCCTAAAAGCAACCGTTCAATAGCTAAAAGCCTTAAACGGTAAGCTGAATCGTGGGGTTATCGAGTGTTTATAACCCCACAGCATTCAACCTGTTGACTCTCCACGTAGGTTGGGTAGAGCGCAGCGAAACCCAACATTAAGAAGCTGTCAGCCTTCAGCTATCAGCGGTCAGACGCGCGAAACAAGTTTCACGCCTACGAAAAGGTGCTAGGTTCTGGGCTCTAGGACGCGATGTAAAGTCGCTTGCTAACTTTACTCTCGCTAACTTTCCCCTCACTAACTTTCCCCTCACTAACTTTCCCCTCACTAACTTTCCCCTCGCTAACTTTACTCTCGCTAACTTAAAAACAAAAAAGCCCTTACAGCGAACTGTAAGGGCTTTGTTATCACTATTTAAAAGTCTTATTTACGTTTACGGCGACGGCCGATAAGCGCTAGTGGTGCAAGTAGTAGTGTTAAGAAACCAAAGCTACCGCTACTAGATTTCTTCTCTTCATTACTTTCTTCTTGTTCAGCTTCGTTAGTTACGGCAACAGTGAACTGCTCAGATACAGAGTCTGTACCATCGCTCACTGTTACTTCAAATACTAACTCGTCATCACTTGAGATAGCACCAGGCGTGAAGCCTAGAGTCGCAGTATCAGCACCTGTAAGTGTTGCAGTTGTGCCGCTTAGTTGCGTCCATGCATAGCTTAGTGTGTCATCACTGTTACGGTCTGACGCTGTTGCTGTTAATGTGCCTGAAGCTGACTCAGACACTGTCGCATCACCTGCTACCGAAAGTAATGGTAGTGCATTATCACAAGCGAATGTATCACCAGCAATCACATTTGAGAAGATTGGTGTCGTTACATTGCTAACAGTTACGTTATCAATCCACCAGCCAAAGCTACTAACGGCATTATCAGATGAAATACGGAAACGAAGCTTGGCACGGTTACCGTTTAGTTCAGTTCCGAAACGAATTGTTTCGTAGTTACCATACACATCGTTTTCATCAACATTGTTACCTGTGAAGGTATCGCGATCTTGTAGTGCTTGCGCGTCGTTTTCGATTAGAGGGCCATCGTAACCCACATCAAATGTACCACCCATTTCAGTAACATCAACCCAGTTACCGCCGTTTACGCTGATTTCTACAACACCACCATCCCACTCGTTTTCGATTAGGTAGAAGTGCCAGAATGAAACTTCAAAGTCACCCGCAAAACCGATATCAAACTCTCTTGATTCGATTGCAACATCAGACTGGAAGTCATTGTTATTTAGGTACATGGTTTGCTCGCCAAGACCAAACCCAAAGCTATCAAAAAATGGAACGTAACCACCTTTTGCCATGCTTTGCGTGCCAACGGCTAGGTCATCACCTGTCATTACGTTTTCTTTCCAGTCACGTAATGATGCACCTGCAATTTCCATATCGTCAGCAGTTTGTGAACTAACTGGTGCTTTATCTTCAAAGTCCATGTTCACAAGGTAAGATACTTTATCGGTTGCTGCTTCAACAATTTCGTCATCAGCAGACAGTTCAGGGAATGACACTTCGATTTCAAGTGTATCAGCAGTGCCTGCATCATTTAGCGTAAACGTGATAGGCGCGCTTGTTTGTGAAGCATACGGGTTTGTATCGTCGAATGTAATTAAACCATCATTTTCGAACGTTACATCGTGACCGCTAACAACTGTTAACTGTGCTTGTGTACCCGTTAGTACTTCACTACCTGTGTTCATGATGCTAACAGTTAATGTGCCTGTTTCACCTTTATCTAGCACGTTATCGTTTGAACAATAACCTAATTCAGCACCGTTGTAGTTTGCATTCATTGCCACATCTTTCAATGTGAAGCTAGCAAGTTTCATTTTGTCTGATTCAACAACACCGGTTAAATCTTCGCTGAAACGCTCTGGTGCTACAGCACCTAAGCCCATACCACGCTTAGCAAATGCACCTAAGATTAGTTTGTAATCTTCTGGGTCTACTGCGTACGCTGCAGCTAAGATAGCATCACGTGCTTCTGTGTATAGCGGAGCAACAGGAGTTAGCTTGTAACCAGCAACTAAGTAGTTAGCCATGCGGTTTTGTGCGTCTTCAAAGCCGTGCTCGTTGATAAGTGCTACATAGCTTTCCCAAAGCATAGTTGCCCAAATTTCACCTGCTGCGTGTGGTGAAGCAACACTTGTTGGTGCAATGCCTACATCAGCACCTTCATTTTCAGTAATGTGACGGAAAGACAGCGGGTTTACTTCCATATTAGTTGAATATGGAACACGACGGATACCGTAGTAGAAATCTTCTACGAAAGTACCGCTACCGTAGGCTTTTTGGAACTTGTCGTTACCTGGAATGTTAATGTCATCAGCTTTAGCAATGAACATAAGTGAGTGGAAATCACCCCAACCTTCGCCCATCGCACGGCCTTGGAAGTTAATAAGACCTGATGAGTTACCCACTAAACGGTTACTGATATAGTGACCCCATTCGTGAGCAATAATACCGTTATCTAGCGTACCGTCTTTTAACGTTGCTTTGTTGAACATGTTCACAGTAACAGTGTCGCCTGCAGCGATACCATCGTAAAGTGCGTGACCGTCAGCATAGTTCAGACCCATGTTAGGAATGATAACGGCATCATCTTCACCGCCCATCGGCGCTGGTTCATCTGTATCAGGGTTGTTGTTTACAACGATTGCACCAATTGCACCCGCTTCTTGAGCGTGTAGTACTTTTGCTGTGAAGTTACAAGAGCCACGATCAACTAGCGCAATTTTGCCAGCAAGTTCAGCTGCATTTGTTGCTGGTTGACAACCATCTGTTACGCTACCAGAATCGGCATCATCGCCATCAACTAGACGAACAACTTCGCCTGCGATATCAGCAAATTGCATTTGACCAAAGCCTGATACTTTAGAAGACTCTAGAAGACCAATTGATTCGTCAGATGTAACAACCACACCAAAATCTACACCCACTTTCGCATCTTTCGAGTTGTATAAATACATTTGCATGCGTGGGCTTGCACCGTCAGCAGGGGTTGCCATATTAGCGTTATTTAAACCGCTATTATCTTGCGCTTGCGCTTCGATAGGGTCGCCTTCTACACCACCACGGCCGTAGTTTGATACTTGCGCAACATTTGATGTTTCGTCAAAACCATGGTCATAGAAGAAATCGTGTAAGAAGTTGTTCATATAGAACAAGTTAACGATAGCTGCTTTACGGTTGTCGTAGCTGTTTGCTACTTGATCAACTTGATAAGGGTAGTCAAATGTGTAATCTGATGTGGTTTCAGCTGTGAAGTCACCTTCTGTAAAACCTTGTGGTGCGATAACATCAGCATAAGCAAATACGTTATTACCTGATGTTGTTGTAGCATCATCAGCAAGCCATGGATCCATCGTGCTTAATTTTTTGTAGTAAGACAAGCTTACAAGTGGCGCATCTAGGATTTCAGTTTCATCAATTTGATCTGGGCCATCAGCTGGGATCACGTCACCGTGTGGACCTTCCCACGGGTAACCATCTTCGTCAGCCCATACACGGTAGTTAAAGTCTGCCGCGTGTGCTTTTAAGTCTTTCTTGAAATAAACTTTGCTGTTTTGCGCGCCAATAACGTAGCTGAAGTAATCGCTTTCCAGGCTGTTTTTATCAGCAACTTCGACTTCAACATAGTATGCAGATTGCAGCTCACCCGCTACTTCAAAGAATACTTTCTTAGCACGTGGCTGACCTAATACAACTTTGTCACCACTTTGGTTAGACACAGTATATTTAACATAGTCGCCTTGCTCAGTTGACTTAGTTAACGACACATTGATATCAGCAAGTTCTTTAATTGCACGTTTAATGCTTTGCTCAGCACTTGTGAACTCACCTAGAGGAGCAACTGAACTCGTCACTTTATTTGCGAAATACCCAGAGCCAGCAACTAAATTATGCTCTTTGTCCATAATCAGGTTATATTCACGGTTGAAAACTTCAACGCCGAGTACTTTTTGCTTGTATTTAGCTGTGATTGAGCCAAGTTTTTGCTCAGATAAATCTGTTAATACAGCACTTGAAAAACCTTTTTTCGCAGTGCTAACACCCGTTAAGGCATTTAAATAAAAATCTGCAGCATAGGCATTACGTTGCTCAGGAAGCACCATCGCCATATCAGGTTTAGCTTGACCAACTGCTTTCCATAAGAACGTAGCTTTACCTAACTGCTCATCGAAAATTGATTTGTGACCCGAAACAGTTCTTCGCTCAGCTAATGCACGTTGTTGAGATACTTGGGGGTTGAATTGCACTTGTGAGCTAACGCTTGAAGTATTATAAAAACGAGTTTGTTCGCTTGCCTGTACTTGAGATGATGCCAAAATAGCCGTTACCATAGTAGCAACTGCTGTTACTTTAAATTGTGACATTATTTACGTTCCCTATTGTTATATTTTTATTTTCGGTTAACAATCATAACCAATTCCAATGTACCTAATAGAACAATTAAAAAACAGAATTAATTGTAAAAAAAAGTAACAAAAAAACAGGTGAGGTATGAAAAAAACACTTACAATACAATTCATTATATTGACTTTAGCTCTAATGACTGGCTGTCAAAAAAATGAAATAAGCGAGCAAGATACAGTACAACAACCAACAACCAGTTCACAAAAAGAACAAACTTCAGTTAAAGATGTTAAAAAATCAGTCGAAATCAACAAGCAAAAATTTACGAACGCTTTTAGTAATAATGGCGAAAAAATTACCTTTGATGCACCTACTTTAACCAAGGGCACAGAAGTCTTTAATCACGCAATGCAAGAGCGCGGCATTGCAACGGGTGCAATTTACTTAACGCTAAAAGAAAATAGCTTACCGGTAGAGCTTAGCAGTCAATATGCGCTGAAAAAAATGACCAACAAAAGCTATCGTTACCTTGCAGAAAAAGACACTGATTTATTAAAAGTGCAAAACGCTTTTAAACAAAATGCCAATGTCGATATTGTTGAAATTAAAGTTGATTATTCACCGGTAAAAGAGGTGATGTAGGTTGGGTAGAGCGCAGCGAAACCCAACGTGAAGAAGCTGTCAGCCTGTAGCAGCGGGTTTAGCCCGCGTCATGATGCGCTAGGTTCTAGAAGGAGCTGTCAGACGCGTGAAACAAGTTTCACGCCTACATCAAACCGTAGGCGTCATGCTTGCATGGCGTGTCTAACATTCAACGCCATTTAATCAAGCTAACTCAACATTCAAAAACAACACTTTCGGCTTAAAACTTACAGCTGAAAGCTTTAAGCTGTTTTACCTACTCCACCACAAAATCAAAATAGGTTGCGGGGTATGCTTGCGGTTTGTAAGTAAAATGCCACCATTCCATTGAATAAGGCGCAAAGCCGGCCTCAGTCATCAGGCTTTTTAATTTGTATCGATTGGCTTTTTGCTCTGCACTAATGCGTGGGTCGTCGGTGTTAGAAAGAGTGTCGAACATATCAAATGGTGAGCCCATATCGAGCTCTTCGCCTTTTGCATCAACTAAGGTTAAATCAATCGTTGAACCACGGCTGTGACCCGATTTAGCAGCGATGTAATCACCAAGCAGTTTGTCTTTGCCTAAGTTTGGATAAAACTCAGCTTTAGTGCGGGTATCTTCTAAATCGTTAACCCAACGTACAAAGTGATCAACAGCGCGCTGCGGGCGATAACAATCATATATTTTCAAGCTCAGGCCTTGGGTTTGCGCTGCTACTTGCACTTTTTTAAGGGCTGTAGCAGCACTGTTGTGCAATAAACATTTTGGCGCGTTGTAACCATCAACTGGTTTGCCAACAAAGTTGTGATGGCCAAAATAACGAATATCTAACACAGCATTAGGTAGCAAAGCACCAACATCCACAAATTCGCTACGTTTATCATCGCTTGAGTCTGCATAAACATTGCCTGTTAAAATAACAGCAATACTTAACAAGGAAATGGATTTAGTTAAACGAGTCAAAAAAGTGAATGCCATTTTGGTTTTCCATAAATAACTTAATAACGTTCACTATTGCACATTAAATAACTTATTCCAAGATTGGAGACTCAGAAATAGTTGCGAAATCTTGCCCATAACTTGCATTAACTACAGAACGATTGCGGCCCGTTTTTTTAGCCTGATATAAGGCTTGGTCAGCGAGCTTAAGTACTTCATCAATGTTCAGTTGCTCAATCGGCCAACCAGATATACCAATAGATACATTAATGCAGCCAACAGGGTCAATGTAGCTTTCAGATATCCGCATCCGCAAGCGTTCTGCAAGCTGATACGCCCGTTTGACCTCAACTCTTGGCATGATCACAATAAATTCTTCTCCACCAGTACGAGCAACAACGTCGCTATCACGAGTTACATCTAACAAAATTTTAGCAAGCGACTGCAATACCACATCACCAATATCATGCCCAAATTCGTCGTTTACCCGCTTAAAGTGATCAATATCGATTGCCAAAACTGCAAACGGGCAGCGCTGTGCAATAAAATGACTTAACTGCGCATCAAAGCTTCTACGGTTGTGTAACCCTGTTAGTGAGTCTGTCTGTGCTTCTTGACGTAACAAACCAATTTTACTGTGTAATAAACCAACTCCCTTTAACATTGCTTTTCTAAGCTCATTACTTTCAAAATACCATGAACGAATTAGCATTAACTCGCGTGTTGTGGTTGGCCTATCCAACGTATTTGCGGTTTCAGCAAGTTGCCTCAATGGGCTCGCTATTTTTCTAGCTAATACCCAAATTAATATTAAAGTGATGACACCCACAGGCGCCGTTTTTATGAAGACTTGCCACATTAAATTATCAAGCGGTGCTAATGTGTCTTCAAGGGGTCGTTGTGCAATGACTCCCCAAGGAGCAACGGTTAAAGGAGCAAAGCCAGCCAACATTTCAACCCCTTTGCTATTACTTAATAGTTCAGTTCCGGCTTGCCCTTTCAAAACAGCCTTGATCACAGGGTTTTCAAAAACTTGCTCCCCTATCCTTTTTGTATCAGGGTGATAAAGCAAGCGATGATTCTCATCAACAACATATAAATATGAACCATCGCGATAATAGTGAACTTGTAAAAGCTGGTTTAGAATGCTTGTGCGCTTCAAATATAATGTACCGCCGACATAGCCAATGAATTCACCTTGCTTATCAAATAAAGGCTGAGAAATAAAAATCAGCAAATTTCCCGCCATCGAAATATACGGTTCGCTGATCATCGGGGTTCGATAAGAAAGCGCAGCTTTAGTCCCAAAACTATCAACTTTGCGATTTTTAAGTTTTAAGGATTGCGGTGATACCCCTAAGATATCGCCTTGTTTATTAACAATAATGGTCGAGTTAAAACTGTTAGTTTGTAACCTCAATCGTTCTGCTTCAGCATTTATCAACCCTTGATTATTAAAGTCATTTTCAAGAATTTTACCTACATAAGCCAGTTGCTGCTGCGCCGCCAATAAAAAATTATCGGTGGCCGATACCAGTTTAGCTGCGTAAGCTTTGTGATTTTCAAGCGTTTTATCTATTAGTTGTTGCTTTTGAACTTGATAGCTCGAGTAATAACTGTTTAGAAAGGTGATTAGCGTTGCCGAAAACGCTAATAATAAAATTAAGCGGCGCAGATTTAAACCTGCCTTAAGACCATTAAGCACTGTAATTCTCACATCAAAGCCCAATGTCCATATCGGGTACATCTAATACATTTATACTAGCAATTTATCACTACAGCCTCTATAAAACTTTCGTCATAATTTGATTTAGCTCAATGATGATGCAATAAAATCAAAATTTATATTGACAAATAAACTTGCCCAAAAGGAATAATTTATTACAATAAAGAAAAAATATAGAAATTTTTCATGTTTAAACATAGTTCTGCGATCATCAATAAACTCCCTTCACATCGCCTGATGGCGTTAGATGTAATGCGCGGTTTGACTATTACCGCAATGATATTAGTGAATAACCCTGGCAGCTGGGGGGCTATGTATTGGCCTTTAAAGCATGCTGACTGGCATGGTTGGACACCTACCGATTTAATTTTTCCGTTTTTTATTTTTATCGTCGGCATGTCTATCACGCTTTCAGTAAATAGCCTGCGTGCTAAAGGGGTCAGTGATCAACACATACTAAAAGCAGGGGTTATTCGTACCATTAAACTCATTGCCCTCGGTTGGTTTTTAGCCTTGTTTTATTACAACTTTCGAGACCCTTCTTTTAGCTGGGTTGATGACAAGTTATTGCAGCTGCGCGTGTTAGGCGTGCTGCAACGTATCGGTTTGGTCTATTTAGTAGCTCTGTGTTGTTATCTTTATTTATCACCTAAGAAAATAGCCATAACTTGCATCACTCTTTTATTGTTTTACGGCGCTGCCATGCTTTATATCCCGTATACCTTGCCAAACGGCGAGGTAGTGAGTGGTTTATGGTTACATGGCAATAACTTAAGTGCCTTCATAGACAATACCGTACTTGGTAGTCAACACCTGTATTATGCCAATGCTAAGCCACTGCCATTTGACCCTGAAGGACTGTTCTCAACACTGCCTGCCATTGCAAGTGCGCTAAGCGGCATATTGGCTGCGGTTTATTTAACTAAGCAACCCGACCTTAAAAAACAAGCCCGTACACTTATCTTACTGGGCACATTAGCCGTTATTGCTGGCTATGCGATTGCACTAATAACACCTATCAATAAAGCCTTATGGACGCCGAGCTATGTGCTACTCAGCTCAGGGCTTGCAGCGATTTTCTATGCACTGTGCAGTGCTATTTTAGATATTTATAAGCTGCGTAGTTGGGGCGCTCCGTTTATTGTATTTGGTGCGAATGCGATATTATTTTTTATGTTTTCGGGCGTGTTTGCACGGCTATTAATTATGATCCCACTCGGCGATAGCAGTTTAAAAGGCAGTATTTATGGCTTAATACAATTAGTGTTCAGCAATGATCACCTCGCTTCATTTAGCTTTTCACTGCTGTTTTTAATGGTGTCTTATGGTGTGATGTACGGCTGCTACCGCAAAGGCATTTTTTGGAAAGTGTAAGCTTTAAAAAATAGATGAGCCAGTCAGCAACTGGCTCATCAAATTAGCAATTAAGCCTGTTTTATTGCATGGCTTTGCTGATCGAGTAGATACAAAATTGATTGATAACTAATGCCACTGTGTTCAGTTAAACCAATTTCGCAACTATGGCTATTAGACACGCCGCGATTACAATTTTTTGGTACTTGTTGTTTAAGGGTTTTTAACGCATTGCCATTGAGTTCTGGCAAGTTAAAGCCCTTATCACCTGCAAAACCACAACACTCAATATCAGCTGGAATAATCACCTCATTACTACATGCCTTGGCAAGTGATACTAGGTTTTGCTCTTTACCTAATCGCTTAGAACTACAAGTAACATGGAGCATCACGGGCTCATTTACGGGGGTTACCTGCAAATTAGGCAGTAAATGCTGGGCTGCAAAGTCAGCACTTTCATAAATTTTGAGTGCTGTATTTTGTGCGGCATTAAAAGTAGTAAGTGCACAAGGGCTGGCATCAAAAACAATGGGATATTGGCCATTATTTGAAAGCACCTCGAGCTCAGTAAGTAACTGCTCACTTTTATTTTTAGACTCTTCATTAAAGCCTTTGCTAGCAAATGGCATACCGCAACAAAGTGAATCTACTTGTTGCGGAAGTAGCACTTCATAGCCTGCTTTAGCTGCGAGTGAATAGATAACATCTAGCAGTGGGCGCTTATCATCGGCAAACTTATCGGGGGCAAAAATCCGGCTTGCGCAGCTTGGCATATACACCAACTTTTTCGTTTGTTGGAGCTGCTTGAATTGCTTATTAATTGGTTGCTCAGCTCTTGGCCATGCCGAGTAATACAGCGGTGTACCAAGCAACTTATTGGCAGGCTTGCTTAGGCTTCTTAGCTTACTGCTGCCGATTGCTTTTTCGAGCACCTGCATCACAGTTAAACCAAACCGTGTACCCGTAGCAACAACCGCAAAATGCTTGCTAGCAAAGCGTGATAATGATCGCGCAACTTTGTTCGATGAGGCTTGCTCTGCTCTGAGCGATTTTATAAATTCGCCCGTGTTTATTCCCACCGGGCATTTAAGGCCACAAAGGCCCGTTGCCGCGCATGAATCAATACCTAAGTATTTAAAGTCGGCCTCGATAACACTGAGCTTTTGATTTAACTTCTGCCTGCTTGCTAAATCTTCGGTTGTTAGCAATTGATTGTGTAACTCGGTGCGGTGTCGCCATAAAGTAATACGCTGCCTCGGTGTTAAGCTAAGCCCTTTTGACGGGCAAACAACTTCGCAAAAACCACATTCAATACAGGTATCGATAATATCATCACTTTTTGGCATGACTTTTAAATGCTGAGTGTGAGCATTTTTGTCGTGATTTATAATAACCCCAGGGTTAAGAATATTTTGTTTATCGAATAATGCTTTAAGCGCAACCATCACCGCAAAGCCATCGTCTCCCCATTCGGTGGCAACAAACGGTGCCATGTTACGCCCAGTACCATGCTCAGCTTTTAATGACCCTTTTAGTTCAACCGCCACTAAGTTCGCCACATCAGCCATAAATTGTTCGTATCGGCTTACTTGCTCTGGTGTATCGAAAGCTTGGGTGAATACAAAATGCAGATTTCCGGCAAGGGCATGCCCAAAAATAATGGCTTCATCATAACCATATTTGATAAATAATTGATGCAGCGCATTTACGCCCTCAGCTAATTTATCAAGAGCAAAGGCAACATCTTCAATAATCACAGTAGTGCCAGTTTCGCGCACTGCGCCAACCGCAGGAAAGGTGCCTTTGCGGATATTCCAAAGTGCCGTATTACGGGCGCTGTCTGCTGAAAACTCAATCGCTGCCAGTTGGCTTTGCTTAAACTCAGCAAGAAGTTGTTCGGTGACCTTAGTGAGCACATCGAGAGCCTGTGCATTTTCAGCTCTTAACTCGATTAACAGTGCCGCTGACTGCTCAGGGTAGCTGGCCACTTCTTTTGGCATTATGGCATGCTCAGATACCGACATCAGGGCACGTTTATCTAGCAGCTCAACGGCCGCAACATCAACTCCACTCAGCCTTTGCACCAGCTCACACACCTTGCTAATGTCATCAAAAATAAAGAAACCTGTGTGTTTGTACTTATGCTCAACCACGGTGTGGTAAGTGATATCGGCGATAAAAGCTAAGGTGCCTTCAGAGCCGATAATTAAGTGCTTAATGATTTCGATTGGATCAGAAAAATCCAGCAGTGCATTTAAACCATAACCCGTGGTATTTTTTAAACGGTATTTATGTGCGATGCGCTCACTCAAATCGGGGTTTTGCTTTACCCTATCAACAAGGCTCATTAGCTCATCAACCCAAAGACTATGGCTTTGTAAAAAGGCATTACAGCTTTGGCTATCAGCCGTATCTAGCACAGTGCCATCGGCAAAAATGAGGGTCATATCTTTTACTGTGTGATAGCTGTTTTGCGCCACCCCACAACACATGCCCGATGAATTATTTGCCGCCATTCCGGCTATTTTGCAGCTATTAATTGAAGCGGGATCAGGGCCAATTTTTTTACCAAACGGGGCTAATACTTGATTTACTCGAGCACCAATGATCGCCGGTTGTAAGCGTATTGCCTCGGCGTCATCAAGGATTTCAAACTTGCTCCAACTATCGCACAATAAAACTAATACCGAATCGGTAATTGCTTGCCCAGATAAACTCGTTCCGGCGGCGCGAAAAGTAATGGGAACCTGTTGCTCGTTGGCAGCAATGATCACTTGCCGGGCTTGATTTTGATTGCTCACTAATACAATTAACTCAGGGATTAATCGATAAAAGCTGGCGTCTGTTCCGTACGCATAACGGCGCGAGTAATCTTCTATTAATGCAGACTCTGGTAAAAAAGGTTTAATTTGCTGTTTAAATGCGTGCAATCGAGTTAAAGCCATCTCGCCCCCAGGCTTGTCATATTTACGCTGATGATTATGGAATATATTATTACTTTAAATTGTACTAAAAAGCGACCCATTAAATTGATAAATTATCAACTTGCCAAGGTTTTTATCAGTATAAAGGTTTGGTTGTTTAAGCCTATTAGCCCTATTTGGTGATCTAACTTAGCTTTTTGCAGTCGGACTCAAAAACCGCTAGGGTAGCAAAAAAATACTGTATTTATATTTAAAAACCCATTAACATCAAGAATAATTTATTCTAAAAACTAAATAAGCGTTTTGCTTTGGAGCTTGCTGTGTTAAATAAGTTTGCACTATCGTCACTGGTTATCGGATTAGGATGTTTCATGCCATTACAATCATCATTTGCTGAGTCTGCATTAACTTTAAAACAACAGTTAGGGCAAAAGCTCATGCTTGACCTACGTTATTACTGCGAGCAAGACCCGGGTGAACAAAAATGCCGTACACCGGTGACAGAGCTGCCGGCCGATTTAGCGAATATCATCACTAAACATAATATTGGCGGGGTGATTTTATTTGCAGAAAATATCGATACCGTGCCGCAAGTGATCAAACTTAATAATGACCTACAAAAAGCCGCTGCTAAGTCAGAGTTAGGCTTACCGCTGTTTATTTCGATAGACCAAGAAGGTGGCCGAGTAGCCCGAATTCCTCGTGATGTTGGTACGTCGTTTACCGGTAACATGTCGATTGGCGCGACCTATAAAGAACATGGCACCCACTTCGCGACTGAGTCTGCCCGCATTATTGCCGACGAGCTATTGGCACTGGGTGTTAATGTTAACTATGCACCCACGGTTGATGTAAACATGAACCCAGATAACCCAGTTATTAACGTGCGCTCTTACGGTGAAGATCCGCAATTGGTTGCAAAACTAGGTGGTGCCCAAGTGGCAGGGTTCGAAAACAACGGCGTTATTTCATCGTTAAAGCACTTTCCGGGGCATGGCGATACCAATGTAGATAGCCACACTGGCCTGCCAAAAGTAATGCATGATAAAGAAACCATTTGGCAGCAAGACTTACCCCCTTTTAAAGAAATTATTAAAAACCAACAACCGGGTATGATCATGACTGCACATATCCAATACCCAGCCCTTGATGACAGCACGTTTGTCAGTAAAGAAGGCAAAACCATGATCAAACCTGCGACTATGTCGCGAAAAATCATCACCGACTTATTACGTAATGAACTTGGTTATCAAGGTGTGGTGATCACAGATGCCCTCGATATGGCCGGGATCAGCCACTTTTTTGAACCAATTGAAGCGGTAGTAAATACCTTTGCAGCGGGTGTTGATATTGCCCTGATGCCAATCGAAATCAGAAGCCCTAAAGACTTAGCTGTGCTTGAAGCCCTGATTGAGCGATTAGAACAAGAAGTACAACGCGGCACGTTAAATGCCAACGAAATGAGTGCTTCTGCTACACGCATTTTAAAACTTAAAGAAAAGTTTAAGCTCACTTCGTTGCTTGATGACAAAGCAGCCATCAAAAAAGCGCAGCTTTTACTCGGTGATCAAAGCCATAGAAAAGTAGAAGCCGAATTAGCATTAGCTGCTATCACCGAAGTGAAAAACGAGAAAAGCACTCTACCGCTTAGCATTAAATCGGGCAGCAAAGTGCATATTATTATGCCAGATACCCGTAAATGCTATGCTCTGCAGCAGGCGTTAATTGACAACACCGATAAGTTAATCAGCTTTAGCTGCACAAGTTTGCAAGGTTATGAGCCGCTTGCAACATTAAAAGAAATTAACGAATCGGATATAATCATTGCCGCCAATGCGTCACCAAAACAAAGTGCTGTTGAAGTCGGTGGGATGGATGACTTAGCTGACAACCCGGAGTTTGCAATTGCTAAAGCCGACCAATCTGCGGCATTAGAGTCATTGCTAAAACAAGCAAAATTAGCCCATAAGAAGACTATATTTGTAAGCTTACGTGCCCCTTACGATATTGCCCAATTCGGGAAATTTAGCGACGCTGTACTTGCTACTTATGCTTACAATATTGATGTAGATACTGATGAGAAAATTGCAGGGCCAGCTTTCACAGCGCTGGCAAAAGTATTACTAGGAAAAGCTCCTGCAAAAGGACAGCTACCCGTTACTATTAATGATCTGAACTGAGTGTTATTGTAAAACTATCAGTTAAGCATTTGGTAAGGATCGGTATATGCAAAAAAATGCATCATTAACCACTCCCGCAGCTATACGAAAAATGGTTCGCGCAGGAGATTACAGTGGTAATACATCGGGCTTTGCACCGGGCTTTGTGCAGGCTAATTTAGTCATTTTACCCAAACAGTACGCGTTTGATTTTTTGCAGTTTAGTCAAGCAAACCCAAAATCGTGCCCAATTATTGCCTCTAGTCGCTTACCGGGCGTTGCCGATATGCCAAGTGTTGGTGAAGACATTGATATTCGTAGCGATTTACCTCGTTACCGCGTCTTCAAACATGGCCAAATGGTTGAAGAAGTAACCGATATTACCCGTCACTGGCGCGACGATTTAGTCACCTTTTTAATTGGTTGCTCGTTCTCATTTGAAGAAGCGCTGATTGCCGCAGGTCTTGAAATCAGAAACATCAGCGAGCAAAAGAATGTGCCTATGTATGTGACTAATATGGCGTGTCAGAGTGCGGGAATTTTTCACGCCAATATGGTTGTGAGTATGCGCCCGATGAAACCTGCCGATGCCATTCGCGCTATCCAAATTTGCAGCCGCTTTCCAAGTGTACATGGTGCGCCAGTGCATTTTGGCGACCCTGCTGCAATTGGCATTAAAGATATTAACAAACCTGAGTTTGGTGATGCGGTGACCATTAAAGAAGGCGAAGTGCCCGTATTTTGGGCCTGTGGTGTTACTCCACAAGTCGCGATTGCCAACGCGGCTCCTGATTTTTGTATCACGCATAGTCCAGGACACATGCTGATCACTGATATTCCAAATAGTAAAATGGCAGCGTTATAAATGACGATGAAACTAAACTGTGACCTTGGCGAAAGCTATGGCATGTGGAAAATGGGCTTAGATGAGCAAGTTATGCCACATATTGATATGGCAAACATTGCTTGTGGCTTTCATGCTGGCGATGCCGATGTGATGGCAAACACCCTAGCCCTCGCCAAGCAGCACAAAATAATGGTTGGCGCGCACCCAAGTTACCCAGATAAGCAAGGCTTTGGTCGCCGCTCAATGGCAATGAGCGAAAAAGAGCTGACCAATTGCCTGCATTATCAAATTGCTGCAATTGATGGTATGGCCGCAGTACATGGTTTAACGCTCGAATACGTTAAGCCACATGGCGCATTGTATAACGACATGATGAGTGACGAGCAAACGCTGAATATTGTCATGCGCGCAGTGGCAAGTTATGCAAAGCCATTAAAATTAATGATTTTAGCTACCAACCAAGCTGCCAAACACAAAGTACAAGCAAAAGAGCTTGAACTAGAACTCATTTTAGAAGCGTTTGCCGACCGCCAATACACAGACGAAGGAAAACTTGTTGCGCGCTCTTTAGCCGGCAGTGTACACGACAAACCGGCGTTAATGGCACAGGTAAAACAGTTAGTTGCACATGGCACAGTTACAACACGAAGTGGTCAGCAGCTGGCACTTAATGCCGACAGCCTGTGTGTACATGGCGATAATGAAGCGGGTATTGCACTCATTCAAGAGATCAAAGCACTATGTCAGCAAGTCTAAGCGACGCAGCGCTCAGCCAACAAATTGAAACCATGATGGTTGAACAAAACCCGCGTGGTATGCAGCATTTATACGCAAAACAACTAACGGGGACGTATTTACGCGCGGCAAAACATCTTTATAAAGCACAAGGCACTGTGTTGATAGGTACTGGCTTTGCGGTTAACAATACTTTCGAAACCGATGGTCCGGTTGGTGCAATTGCACTTTACAAGGTACTCGAAAAGCTTGGTAAACAGCCTATTTTGGTTACTGGCAACCCCCTTTACAGTGCCCTGAAAAATGACTTTAACTGTTTTGAGCTACCTATAAATAGCATTGATAATGCACACACTTTTAGCATTAAAGCCCTTGCGCAGCTAAAACCTGAGTGTGTTTTATCAATAGAACGCCCGGGGCTTAACGAGCATCAGCGTTATTATAATATGCGCGGTATTGATATTTCGGAGCATTGCGGCTGCTTTGATTTTTTTGTGACAGAAGCACCTTGCCCCACCATAGCGATTGGTGATGGCGGTAACGAAATAGGCATGGGTAACCTTGCACAGCATATGCAAGCGCTAAACATCACTCCTTGTTTAACAACCTGTGATGAGCTGTTACTCGCCGATGTATCTAACTGGGCAGCATACGGACTCATTGCCTTTTTAAGTCGCTGGCATAACACTGATTTGTTGGCTGATATTGAGCCACTCAACATTTTACATTACCTAAGTGAGCGCGGTAGTGTCGATGGCGTCACCCATAAAAATGAGCTCACCGAAGACGGCCTGCATGCAATGCATGGTCAACAATTAATAACTCGGCTTCGCCAACTTGGCGGCTTTACGACAGAGAATGAGGTTTAACAATGGGCACGGTATACCTAAACGGTGAATACCTTGGCGCTGATGAAGCAAAGATTTCACCCATGGATCGCGGCTTCTTATTTGGCGATGGCATCTATGAAGTGATCCCATCATACCAAGGCAAAATGCTTGGCTTTGGCGCACATATTGAGCGTATGAATAACGGTTTAAACGAACTTGAAATTAAGCTCGATTACAGTGCCGATAGGTGGCGTAAAATCTGTAATGATTTATGCGAGAAAAACCAAGGTGATAATCTAGGGATTTATTTGCACGTTAGCCGCGGCGCCGACACTAAACGAGCCCACGGCTACCCAACTAATATTACCCCGACCGTATTTGCATTTGCTTTTGAAATTCCGGCAGAGCCAAAAAGCGATATCGACAATGCAACAACTTACACCGTATCACTTGAGCAAGACCGTCGCTGGCAACGTTGCCATATAAAATCAACGGCACTGCTTGGCAACGTGATCCATTACCAGCACGGTGCAGCAGCGGGCAACAAAGAAACTATTCTATTTAACCGCTTAGAAGAAATTACCGAAGCTAGTTCAAGTAATGTGTTTATTGTTAAAGATGGTGTGATCAGTACGCCACCACTTGATAACCAAATTTTACCGGGGATCACCCGCTGGTTAATCCTCAATATTCTTCACAGTTACAGTAACTTTAAAGTGCAAGAGCGCATTATTAGTAAAGACGAGTTACTTGATGCCGACGAAGTATGGATCACTAGCGCCACTAAAGAAGTTGGCCCAGTTGTAAAAGTAAATGGCAAGTTAGTTGGCGATGGTAAGCCTGGTGCAGTTTGGCAACAAGTGCAAAGCTTGTTTACCAAGCATAAGTTTGATTACTAATTTAATCGGACTCAAAAACAAACGCCTACTGCAAGTAGGCGTTTTTGTTTTAGCTTTTATTTGCTTTATAAGGCCAAGCTTGCAATAGGCCGTCACTGGTTTCTGAATATAGCTGCTTACCATCGTAAGCCACACTCAGTACTGACGTTCGCTGGCGCTGTTGTTTAGCTTCGTACTCAGCGATTAGTTCACCATCTGCAACGCGATATAAACGCATCTTCATTTTTGGCGACCCAGTTAATAGCCATTTATCTCGATTAATAAATTGCGATGCGGTGAACTCAATAAAGTTAGAGTATGAGGCCACTTCTGATAACTCTTTTTTATTGGCTAAATCAAAGAATACACGATCATCAACCGAGTCAATTGCAAAGCCCAAGCTTGCTGTTTTATTTAAAGTAACGTGATTCACTCTAGTCGCTAAACGCTCTTCAAAGCGAGTGCTGCCATCACTTGTTGACCAAAGCTTAACGTACTTGTCGCTTGAGCCGGTAAACGCCCACTGCCCATCAGCCGATAACGCCACGCTATTAATATCTAAGCGATGAATATCAAAACGCTTAGTATCACCTGTGCGAGTATTTATTACCTCAGCCTTGCCGCTACGATAAGCGATAACCAACATATCGCCTACGGCTGAAATAGCGATGTCTCTTGCGATTTCTTGCCCGGTGAGCCAAGTACCAATACTACGCCCAGTGCGAGTATTGTATAAAGTCACCGATAATCGATTTGAAATGAAAAAACGAGATTTGTTAGCGCTAAAGCCCACAAGCTCAACATGTTCAGCGCCCTGCCCTGTTATACAATCGTACAAACGCGCTTTTAACTGATTATCCCAAACGCACACCTCAGATTGGGTTGCCACTAACGCGTGACTGGCATCCTCACTAAGCGCCGTGGCATTTAGTAACTCATTGCCATGGGCAAATTCACTACTTGCAGGTGCAGTAAACACCTCACCTCCACCACAGCCCACAAGGCTCAGTGCAAATACACAAGCAAGAGGTTTAAAAAGTTTCGACGTCATGATTATTCTCAATTTTATAATTATTTTTGTATTGGCGCAGTGTAATGAAAATAAGCGGAAGTTGGTAGGGGAACTAGCTGTCAGCTTTCAGCCGTCAGCCATCAGTTTTTGTAGGCGTGAAATTTATTTCGCGCGAAGCGCTGGCAGCTGTGCGATGCAGCGGCGCGCCATGCAAGCATGGCGCCTACAAGAAACGATTATTGGTCTGTTCTGCTCACGATTTCGTAGCCTTTGGCTTCATAATCGTTGATGCATTTTTGAAATTTATTTTGAAGTTTTATTTCATCAAAAAAGCCTAGTGAGTATGCATCACACTTTACTTTCATATGTTCACTGTTTTCCAAAACCGCATTTAGTTTGAGCTCAGCAAAACCAAATTTATAGGCTAATTCTGTGAACTGTGAATACAGAACCAAAAGCAGTACAGCAAGAAGGGTAAGCGTTAGTGTATTTTTCATTTTTATTTCCTTTAAAAGTGTTGGTAAAAAGTCTGGAGCAATTATCGAACCAACAATATAACCTCATATAAATCAATAAAATGGATTATTCACGCAAAAGCATAGTTGATATTTCCACCAATAAATAGTGAAAAAGACAACTATTTCCTAAAATAAATACAACCGTATTGTGATGTGTGTTTTTAAGGTGCGAAGTATGAGATTCGAGGTGCGAAATGCGAGGACCGAGATGTGAGGTAGGAGGTGCTTTAGCGCCGAACAACAACTTCCTAATCACAGCTTAAGATTACCCTACAATTTTCTTGTAGGCGTGAAATTTATTTCGCGCGAAGAGCCGGTAGGTATGCGATGTTACTGGCGTGCCATGTGAGCATAGCGCAAAGAAGAGTTAAGAGTTACGCGGCATAAAGCTACATAAGCTAGGCCCTGTTTCCTAGAGCCTAGCGCCTGTTAACTTTCAATCTGATAGCTGACGGCTGAAAGTTTACAGCTCACTTTCCCTCGCTCACTCCCCTCACCCATGCGTAAAACAAAACACATTAAGTTTGTTACCGTCTAAGTCTCTAAAGTATCCCGCATAAAAGCCGGGCATTTCGCGTGGGCCGGGGGCACCTTCATCTGTGCCACCTAGTTCTATGGCTTTTTTATAAAAGGCATCTACTTGGGCTGGGGTGTCGACTGCCAGAGCAATCATAGTGCCGTTACCTACTGTGGCTTTTTCATCGTTATAAGGTTTGGTAACCGCAAAACCGGGCTTATCTTGGCCTGTGCTCCATGCCACAAAGCGGTCAGTTTCTAAAAAGCGCTCGGCGCTTAGAGTGGCGAACAATTCATCGTAATACTTTACTGCTTTAGCTAGGTTGTTAGTGCCTAACATGATGTAACCTATCATTGTGTGCTCCTTACGTTTAAAAGTGTCTGTACTCAACATAAAAGGGAAATGACCATCTGTCTATTGATTTCTCCATTCATCGCAATGGACTATATTTCTGATGGTTGTTACTTTATAACAGGTTAACACGCCCTAATTTCTGCTCACTAACAAGGAAATAAAATGAAGTTTAAAACGTCTTTAGCACTGCTTGCAGCAGCCAGCTTTTACAGCCATGCAGGAGCTAGCAATACCTTTCAACTTGAAAATGTTTTTGATCTTGAATACGCCAACCAAATAGAAATGACAAAAAATGGCGATACAATTTACTTTGTGCGTAATCGCATGGATATTAAAAGCGACCGTAAAGTCAGTAATATTTGGTCAGTAAACCCAGATGGTAAAACCATGCTACCGCTAACGTCTGGCGTGCATATGGATTACTCTCCGGTATTGTCACCAGATGAAACTCGTTTAGCGTTTATTTCTACCCGAGATGGTAGCAGCCAAATCTATGTAAAATGGTTAAAAACCGGTAACGTAGCAAAAATTAGTAACCTAACGCAAAGCCCTGGCGGATTAACTTGGACGCCAGATGGCAAACAATTGGTGTTTAGCCAGTTTGTGCCAGCAAAATCAGCAAGCCCAGTGTCTTTACCGGGCAAGCCTGAAGGCGCTAAGTGGGCAGAGCCAGCTAAATATATTGACGATACCTATTACCGTGCCGATGGCGGTGGCTACTCTGAAAAAGGTTATCGTCACTTTTTTATCATCAGTGCAACGGGCGGCAATGCACGTCAATTGAGTTCTGGTGATTTTGATCATGGTGGTGCTATTAGCTTTAACGAACAAGGCGATGCGTTTTATTTTTCGGCTAATCGCTATGAAGACAATGAATTACACCCAACTGAATCTGAAATCTATAAACTTAGCTTAGCGGATCGTTCAATTACCCAAATAACAGACCGTAAAGGCCCAGATTCACGCCCTAAAGTCTCGCCAAATGGTCGTTATCTAGCATACACAGGTTACGACGACAAAAAAACTAACTATGAAAATAACGACATTTATTTACTTGATTTAAAATCAGGTAAAACCTCGGTACTCACTGCTGATTTAGACCGTAGTGTCGAAGATATTAAATGGGATGATAGCGGCAGAGGTCTTTATTTTAGCTACGATAGTGAAGGTAAAACACACCTAGCTTATCAGCCGCGTAGTGGTAAACATAAGGTGATTACCTCACAGATTGGTAGTGTCGCCTTTGGTCGCCCATATTCAGGTGGTGACTTTGATGTGAGCGAAGATGGTGAAGTTGCATTCACACTTGCAGATACCCAACGTCCAGCAGATGTAGCATTAATTAAGCGTGGTAAAACGGCGCGTTTAACACAATTAAACGAAGATGCGCTGGGCGACAAAGAGCTGGCTAAGGTTGAAGAAATTTGGGTTAAATCAAGCCACGATGGCTTGGCTATTCAAGGTTGGATTGCTTACCCGCCGGGCTTTGATAAAAACAAAAAGTATCCACTTGTTTTAGAGATCCACGGCGGTCCTGTTGCAAACTACGGCCCTCACTTTAGCCCTGAAGTACAATTATACGCAGCCAAAGGGAATGTTGTGCTGTATATGAACCCACGCGGCAGTGACTCATACGGTAAAGAATTCGCGCAAACAATTCATCATAACTACCCAAGTAATGACTTTGATGACTTAATGACAGGTGTTGATGCTGTCATCAATAAGGGCTTTATTGATGAGAGTAAGTTGTTTGTCACCGGCGGTTCAGGTGGCGGTGTTTTAACTGCATGGATTGTGGGTCATACAGACCGCTTTGCAGCCGCTGTTGTTGCTAAACCTGTTATCAATTGGATCAGCTTTGTACTAACTGCTGATTTCTACCCTTTCTTTGCTGACTATTGGTTCCCAGGTAAACCATGGGACAACATTGAGCATTATATGAAGCGCTCTCCAATTAGCTATGTGGGCAATGTAAAAACACCCACTATGCTGTTAACTGGTGAATCAGACTATCGCACGCCGATTTCTGAAACCGAGCAATTTTACCAAGCGTTAAAGCTTCAAGGCGTTGATACAGCGATGGTGCGTATTCCTAATGCCTCACATCGTATTACCGCGCGCCCATCAAACCTGATGACCAAAGTCGCCTATATTCAATGGTGGTTTGATAAACATAGTAAGTAGTTGCGGGTTGCGAGCAATAGTTTAGGTGCGGCTTTATGCCGCGCCATATATAAACCATAACGCGGGATAAACCTGCTGCTATTTTCTAACTTTTGAATTTCAATCTGATAGCTGACAGCTCTCTTTTCTGTAAACCCCCTTTACAGTCAAAATATGAGTAACTCCTTACATACATTTCTCAAATATCGGACATTAATCCAAAAGCAGTTAGTAAAAAATCGGTTTATAGCCAAAATCAGTAACTTGAGTTAGTAAAAAATCGGTTTGTGCCGCTAGAAACCTAGCTTCAGTTAGTAAAATTTTGGTTTGTAAGGGTGTTGAGTTGGTAAAAAATCGGTTTATGGCTTGAGTGAGTTAATAAAAAATCGGTTTGTAAATCGCTAGATTCTACAAAACAACATTAAATTACCATTTATATGAGCCAATTTTAACCATTCTATAGGCTGTAATAAGGCAATAGGCCCTAAATTAAGGCTTATACGGCGGAGGTAGTTAAATCCTGATCTAAAATTCTTAGGCTGGTAAATGCGTGATCTGTATTTTTATAAAGCTAGTAAATGGCTGATCCAAGACTTGGTTAAAGAGTGATCCGAGATACGAGGTGCGAGATGCGAGGTGAGAGATGCGATGATCTGACTCCATAAAAGTAGACACCTTTTTGGAGTCAGTAATCATGAAAGTAAAGTCACAGCGTAGATATTCCCTCGAATTTAAAATAAAAGTCGTTCAAGAGTCGTTAGACACCACAGATACAGTTAAGATGATCGCTAATAAGTACGGTATTCATCCTGACATGCTATCAAGTTGGAGAAGTCACAGG
>NZ_PNDF01000082.1:0-23410 GCF_005887195.1 Pseudoalteromonas sp. S1650
GCGTGCTACTGCTTGACACGCTAGGTAAATGCTGCTGTTTGTTTGGCGACGATAGAGTACCACCAACAGGCAGTTGATCTCTTCTCACCGTTTAACCATGAGTGGTGCACTTATTATCTGAATTCGGGAGTATGAGAAACCAAATCATTTGAGCCCCAAAATTGTTTTTGGACATAAACGCGTTAGAGACGAAGGACGGCTATGTGCCATTAGCAGACAGACATTAAAAATATATTTGGATGTCCGCTTGTGGATAATAACCAGAAATACATCGCTCTCCACTATTAAAAATGCTCAAAAACCATGCTGTATTTTTGAGAGCTTTACGCCTATACCTTTCAATTCCTGTCCTGACTTATCAAAAAGTGAGAGAGTAAATGGGAGATCATGTAAGTTGGAATAAAGGTCGTATCATAGGGCAAAAAGCACCGCTTCGACCGCAAGAAGTTTGGTCAATCCGGGCTCGGTTAGAAATGGTGCGTAACATTAAAGAGTTAGCGCTATTTAATTTAGCGATTGATTCAAAATTAAGAGGCTGTGATTTGGTCTCATTAAAAGTTTCAGATGTCATGCGTAGTGGTGAAATTTTGGCGAGAACTAGTATTGTACAACACAAAACTGGAACAGGTGTTCAGTTTGAAATTACCCAACAAACACGTAAATGGGTAAAGCAATGGATAGAAATCCAAGGCCTTGGATATGATGATTATATTTTTCGCTCGCGAATTAATTCCGTCCCTTACATGGCCACCTGGACATATGATCGAATTGTACATAAATGGGTAGAGTCTATTGGGCTGGACTCAAGCCTTTACGGTACACACTCTATGCGCAGAACCAAAGTCTCAATTTTATATAAACGGGATAAAAACCTGCGCGCTATTCAATTATTACTCGGCCACAAAAAAATCGAAAGCACCGTTCGCTATCTTGGTATTGATGTTCAAGATGCGCTAGAAGCTTCTGAAAATCTGGAACTTTAGGAGAGTAATATGAACATTGCCAATAAACAAACACTAATCAAATTCATCCTTGAGAGACTTGAAAATGGCGTTGAAAAATCGACTACCGAACTTATGGAAGAATTTATAGCAGCCGAACAGATCTCCAATTATCACAAGAGGAACGTCAAACAACAGTTTCATCGCGCAGCATTAAACCTAGTAGAACAAGGCCTAATACAAGCCAAAAAATATCCAGATATTCGTTACCTTCTATTTTCAAAAAGTATGGATAATTCTGTGGAACCGACACCAAAAGAAAGTCCAATCGATTTGACTACTTCACATCCAGTCCAGAAAAACGTCAACGATATAGTGTCGAAATTAGTACTGTTTGAAGCATAAGTCTTGCAAATTTGAAGTACAACCCCGCATAAAATTTGAACAATAACTCTGCATAGCCTATTTTTAAATCGTCTCGTATTTTCGGTGATGATTATGATCAGGAGTAAGCTAAAGCATTCCAGAGTCAAAAACCTCTACAAGTTCGCAAGCCAGAAGAACAAAAGCACTTGTTTAGTTGAATCTTCCTTGGAATTTGATGCTTGCTTTCACTTTGAATACTCTCGTGAAATAAAAACCTTTGAAGCGCAACCGTTAGGGTTTGAATATGAATTTGACAAATAACAACAAAAGGTGACCTACCGTATAGGTAGCTGAAATTGGGTCTGGAACAACACAACCACATCATATGACATCAACCTGCCGAAAAGGTAGAGACCAACTAAAAAGCCCCAGAATTTACTGGGGCTTTTTCGTTTTCAAAATTTTACAAAAAGGGCTATTTTATGAAAGGCCAAGATCTCTACTATTAGACATAGTCCTGCGCTGATACCTATTTGCTAATTATCTCTTAAGGACGCGCAAGCATTTCACTGTTCTGCGGGGCTGGGAAGTAAAATCAACATGTGAATTGCGTTCATCATTTAACGAGGTTATTGAGCGGTTGAAGTGGTCAACTAATTCCGGACAGTAAATTGGATAGAGCCTCAGCTTTTGCCGGTGGCACACAATTGTTGAACTGATGCGGTCTGCTCCAGTTGTAATAATCCATCAGGTAAAAACTGATATCACGCTGTGCTTCTGTTTTGCTCATAACCTGTTTAAGGTACCCACTCAGACTTTAAGCTTCTGAACAACCGTTCCATTGGCGCTTCATCCCAGCAATTACCTTCGGTAATAAATCCTGTGTCAAGCACGCATAAAACACGTCAGAATTAATACTGGAAGAAAATATACTCAGCGTTAAAAATGTCATGCCAACAATCGCCCCAATGACATTCGCTCTGCCTTTGGCATGCCAATCATGTATTCCATAATACCGAGTTCCTTTATCAGAATAACCTTACTCTCTAGGCAAGTTCTGAGCAAAACCGCTCTCATCTAAGTAGATGATTTCTTTGCCTTGTTTCTCAAATTCATAAATACGTTCAACAAAGCGATTCCTTGATATTTCAGATGCTTTAGGGGGTTTTAGTGTTTTTTATAGCTTATATTTAGTCGCTTGAGTGCATCATGAATTGCAGGTTGTGTGACACCAAAACGTTTAGCGCGTTCCCACTGATAATCATCTGGGTTTTGCTCAACATCCATTCTTAGCCTATCTAGGCAAACTTTAATACTTGGGCGGTTTTTGTTGGTGCATGGCTCTATTTCTTTCCTCCATCGAAGAAGACTTTGCATAGATATGTTAAAATGCGCACTTGTTTGCTTAAATATAAGTGAATGCTTTTCTTTGTATGCCAATACATGTTGGCGAAATGATAAGGGATAAGTCATGCGTGTACTGTGCCAGATTATGGTTATTTAGGTATAGGTGTATTATCATTACTGTTAGTAACAACTCCGAATAGAGAGGCTGTGGTTTATAAAGTAACTAACTTCTTGTTCATGATAATTTTTTAGGTATAAGTTAGGCGCTTTATTAACTATGTAATCCTTTTTCCTATAGAAAAAATATAGAAATTAAAGGTTGAGACGAAAGATTTATTACAAGTCAATTGATTAAGTGCTGTGCGGTTCTGCTCCAACCAAACGATACCCTGAAACACAGAAAAGACCAGCTAAAAACCAAAGCATTCCTGAAAGTATTGAAAATGTACTGATACTTTCAGGAAATGAAATACTCAAGGGAATAGTGGCTAGCCCTCTAACTATACAAATGGTTGAAATAATCATAATGGCAGGTTTAGACAAAGGTAACTTTCTGATCACGCCAGCTCCCGATAAACAGTAAATGGCGGTTGCAGCAAATAATATTGATACTAAAGTCGTTGCGAAGGCTGCGAGCCAAGGCGCAGATTTAGAGAGTTCAATTAGCCACTCTGGCGCCATTTGAGCACGATAGCATCCCGGACCCAAAACAATACAAGATATGTGAGATAAAGCAGTAAAAAGGGCCAGTAGTGCGACACCTATGAGTAAAAAAACACCTGAGCGCTTGGATTTCATTTTAGTTAACACCATTATGCATGGAGATCTATATAAATCTATTAAAAGCAATAAGTTATAGAGTGGACACTTTGACACAGTCACGTTTCTTACTCTTAGGACTGAATGCCTTAATTAAAGGCATAACCCCATCTTCTTTGCCTAAAATAAGCAATAAAAGTAATAATCCGCCGGGGATCAAGACAAGTTTTAAAATAGGGCCAAGTACAAAGCTATAAAGGCCAATAAAGGGTAAAAAAATACACGCACCAAAAAACGTAAAATGCTCGCCATAATTATCTCCTTAATAAATTGAGCATGCTCATATTATTATTGAGCGCGCTCAATTTCAATAAAAACTTTTCAACTTTTTATAAAATTGGTTTAATGACTAATAATTTTGGAGGTCAAGTGACAAAAAAAGAACAAACAAGATCGCGGGTCTTATCTGCAGCATGGCAGCTTTTTTCAGAAAATGGCTACGATAAAACCAGTACCAGAGATATTGCCAAGGTGGCTGGAGTTGCAACTGGCACTGTGTTTAGCCATTTTTCTAACAAAATTGATTTACTTAAATCTGGCTTAGAAGTTCAGTTGCACACATTGTTAGTTGAAACAGCTAAATCAGATATTTCATCTACGCCGATTGACAGACTGCTCCATTTTGCCTCTGCGCTATATCCATTTTATTTATCGCAAAGAGAGTTCAGCAAAGTTCTGTTTAAAGAAATCTTATGGCAAAGTCAGTCACTCGATCCGCAATTAAATGCATTTAAACATCAATTGGTCTTCGGTGATGAAAACAAACTTGCTTATGCCGATTTATTAATGGACGTGTATTTTATGACATTACTGGTTGGGTTAAATGATAGCGCTGAGAATGAAGTCTCACTCATTGCCAAGCTTAAAGAAAAACTAAGGTTAATCTCCGTTTAATAAGTGATCAATAACCACTGCCAAATAAAGCCAGCCTTCGCTGGTCATCAAGTATGTAATATCACCAACCCAGGGCCCGATGCGGTAAAGCCTTGCTCAAAGAAAGTTTGGCGCAACAGGGAGCGCATGAATGCTATATGTTCTAATCTTAAACTTACGGGTCGCTTTGGCCACCAAATCTTGATGCGCCTAGTGTTTCGCATAGTTTTTTGATATCAATCCTTAATAATTCTTAATCATTTTGAGGGACTGTCGCTTACTATGTTAAAAATTTCTTATTTACGACTGCATGGATGCAGGAGGTAGAGCAATGCAGGAGCGATTGCCGAGAATAACTAAATATCAAAATTTTCGCCCTGTTATCAACATGTTTTTCTTGCCTCAAAATAGATCACTTAATTATGAGGATTTGTATGATTTGTCCGTGGAGTAAGGCAAGAAAATCAGAGTTCGTTTAAACGTTGCACAGTGCGACTAAAAAACATACCATACGGTATGGTATGTTTTTTTGTTGGAGTGTATTAGTGAAATTATATGGACTTAGTGGTTGGTTGTTGGTCGGGATTGGTACAGTTCATATCGCTTTGGGTGTGGTGATGGGGTGGCCATCCCTTGTTGAAATAGTTCAGGCGGGTGTTTGGAATTCAATTCAGCCCAATGGTGAGTTGATGTTTTCTCGCAGTACGATATTGTGGTTCTTATTGGTGGGGTGCTTCTGGTGGCTGCTGGGCGGGTTAATGCAGGCGTGGTTGCAAACATTGTCAGCACCACTGCCTCGTTGGCTTGGGTGGGGGTTTGTGGCTGCTGGATTGATGGTAGGAATTCTTTTGCCGATATCTGGAGCGTGGTTGTTCATTCCGCTTGGTTTGCTCGTTGTTTACGGTGCACCGATAGTAAGACAGGATACATGATGAAACTAAGTCGCCAAGATTGGTGTCAAGCAGGGTTGATGGCACTCGCAGAGAAAGGACCGGAGGCGCTAAAAATTGATCATCTATGTGATATACTGGCCGTGACGAAGGGCTCTTTTTATCATTACTTTAAACATCGAGAAGCCTATATCGATGAATTGTTGGCTTTTTGGCACGCGCACTACACACAATACCTTATAGAAGTGTTGTCGCCTCAAGACCATGTCAAACAGCGGATTGCACAATTGTCTGCTGCTGTATCAGAGGCTGACCATCGAACCGAAGTCGCATTGCGTAGCTGGGCGCTCAGTGAGCCTCGTGTGGCAGAGGTTGTAACTGCAGTCGATAACAAAAGGCTAGATTATATTGCGGCTTTGCTGACAGAGCTGGGTTATAACCCTGTAGATTCTGACCTTTTGGCAAAATTATTATATGCACAAACGCTAGGTTGCCAGCAGCTAGGTAAACGGCTTAGCATTGAAGAGTGGAAAGCAATTGATGGATGGTTCATGCACTGGTTAGGTCACGAACAAAGGTATTTCAATGAGTATTAAATGCTTATTTGAGTGCTTTAGTAGTCAATGTGAACGTGGTCAAGGATGAGCGGTGGAAATATGAACTTTTCTGGTAATGGATATTTTTTGGCCGAGATAATATATTGTTTTGCTGCCACGCTTGCTCAAATTCGCTGTATTGTTTTCGGAGGTGATTTTTATTCTACTATAGTAACCTCTATCATCGTCATGGTGCCTTTGCTTCGGGCGGTTTATGGTTTGTCGAGCGCACTTATACCTTTACCCCTGATAAAGTTTGTGCTAACCCTCGTTGCCAGTATCTTTTTAATTCATGGCGTTTCTTTTGTCGGATCAATAATAAGTTCTGTTATAGGTTTGTTTATTGGCAGCTTATTTGCAGCAGTGATCAGTGTTAATGCCTTAGAATGCTCAGCGCTCGTGGCCTGCAGCCGCAGAGACGCCAAACCCGCAGGCACGTCTTTATCGCCTTTGTACGCTGCGTTAGAACGACTGCGTGAAATCTGCTCCGAAGAGGCATGGTCGTGATTGACATTTTACCATTAGTCGGATCAGTTATTACAATTGGACTGGGTCTGCTAGGCTTCTTGCTTCCAAATGTTGCGGCGAGCATGGTAGGGATAAAAGCCACAAGTGGTTTGGCTAGATCCGAGGTTCGGGCAACCTACGGCGGGTTGTTCATTGGTCTTGGTGTTTCCTGCCTGTGGTTCCAATCCTTTGAAATGTTCATTGTCGTTGGCATTGCATGGTGTCTGGCAGCAATTGCTAGGTTTATAGCTATATTCATTGAGAATGAGACTTCACCTAAGAATATAGGGGGAATCGTCCTGGAAGGAGGGGTCGGTGTTTTATTTTTGTCATCGGCGCTCTAATCGGGTAGCCGGAGCTCTCAAGCCCCCACATTATCCATCATGCGGGTTCGCAATTGGCGGTTCATTTCCCGTAATGACTATGGACCTTGATATCCCTTAATTACACTAAACCTTGTTAAGCCAAGAAGCCATTGCTCAGCGCAATGTTACTCCCATTTTTTTAGCTGCTACAAGGGAGTTTACGAGTGATACTACATGTAATAGCTGCCGTTCACTTAACCCAATTCTGTTGAATTTGTATCTGTAGCGGTCCCTATGCTCAGGTTTGTGAGTTCTCTGACGTTTGCTGTAAATTTATTTGGCGTTTGTTCGTGGATTTGAACTTGCCGAAATAGAAGGTAAATCCGAAGATTTTTAGCCAAATATCGGACCGACTCGGCTTTTCTATTCATTCACTTTAAGCTTTAATCGCTTGGTTATGAATTCGGTAATTTCCTCTTGGAAAAGCACTCCTGCGTTATTCGTTTTTACCAAAATGATTATATAGTCAGTGTAGTGTGCAAACTTAAGTTGTTTGTACCTTAGCCTCTTCTCTAATTCATCGGGTAAAATATTGGAAAGTAATCCCAACTTAAAAAGACTAAAAAATTGAATAAAAATAGGAATTAAGATATGGTTTGATGACTAATGACAACAAATGAAAAACGAGTAATTCTAGAGACTCGACAATCCTTATTTATATTTATAATTATGAGTAGTGAGCTAGTAAAAGATTGGTTTGCAGATCGCTTTTCCGACCTTCATCCTTTATTACAGAAACTCCACGTCGAAGGAGGACGACTTCGAGGTAAGGTGGACTTGTACTATGGAAGTGGAATTTCAGGCATTTTAGGGAGACGGCTCGCCAGAAAAATGAAGTTGCCGGGGCCTGGCTCTCACGAACTTTCAGTAACAATTTCGCATGATGATGAATATCTGTATTGGAACCGTAGATTCAAGAGCCAACATTCAGTTGAATCACTGTTCAGACCAGTAGGTGATTATGAGGATGGATATTGGATAGAAACGGCAGGTCCGCTTTCATTGAAGCTGACAGTGGACATTAAAAATGGCGGATGGCATTGGCGATGCTTACAAGTCTGCTTATTTGGTTGTCCCATACCCATGTGGTTAACTCCATCATCAGTTGCTTATAAAGAAATTAAGAACAATAGATACCAGTTTCACGTAAGTTTTTCACTGCCAATCCTTGGAGTTTTGGTCACATATAAAGGCATGTTAGACGTCATAAGTGAAGGAAGTGATGGATCAGAATAAAGAACTTAGGATAATGCACGCTTGTGAGCGCGGTGCTGTTGGTGTTTATCGAGGTCATAAATGTGTTGCTAGATATTTTTTTCGGTCAAAACTAAATCAAATTGATAGTATGCGAGATCATGAGAGCGGTCATGCTACTATTTTTGAGAACCTTCTAGAAAATCGAAATGGCCGATTATGTTATGGTCATCAACTGTTCTTTTGGGGGGGGCTCTTTTACGGTGTCTTTGTAGGTTTTATGGGGCTTAGAGCGATTGGGGTAAGCACCTATACAATAGAAAATATTGTAGATAATGAGTTCAACATAGCCCTTGAGAAATTGAAAAACGATCCTGAACTGTATAGCCAGATCAAGAAGGTTCAGCTTGAGGAGCAGGAGCACAAAAAGGCAGGCGAAGAGTTGGCTGGTAGTAGGTTGATGTTTACTGGCTTGATACAAAGATTTGCGAAAATTGGGGCATATACAGCAAAGTATATGGCGTCGATATTGTGAAGGTATTAACAAAGTGCAGCTAGGGAAAAAGCTATTCCATCAAAAAATTTGATCTGACAGTTACCCGTTTTTCAATCGGTGACTATCAGTTTAGTTTTGAGCTAAATTTTCAGCCTAATTTCAGTTAACTAACAGATTATTAAATTAATGATCCGTATTAACGACACCTTGCTAAGTGAGTACAATCGCTTAACGAGGTGAAAAATGTCAACAAAGAAAGTCCGTAAAACATATACTGCTTAATTTAAAGCTAAAGCCCTGAAATTGGCTGATAAGGTCGGCGTAGCAGCCGCTGCTAGAGAATTAAAACTTTATGAATCTCAATTATATAACAGATGCTCTGCTGCCAAGAGAGAATGCTGCGGTCTTAACCGAGTTTGCCGATTGATGCAGTCTGAAAGGTTAAAAGCACAAGTTGGTTACTGCAAGCCGATATAACCATTGAGATAGTGCCGTGCCGAGGCACGCCGTTAGCTTTACGTAAGTTAGATTGTCATAGGCAAACTATTCAATCTTCTCTCAACCTTTGCAACCTGCGATTGCGGCACTGATTTTTAGAACAGGATATTGAATAGGGGATGTTGCACTTTGTCTTGCTGGCGTGGGTTATCAATAGAATAAAAGTGTTCAAACAATGTACTGACTGATTTTAATGGGCTATTCAATTAAAAGTATTATAAGATCCTAGTTTTTTGTCATGTTAGGGTTCATTATATTGCACATCTTGAATGGTTGTAAGAGTTTGTTTAAATTAGAATTTTTGGTAATATATTATTCCTAATATATAGTATGTCTCATACGCTAATTCAATTATACATATTACTGAAATAACACAGATTTTTAAATGCTACCCGCTTACGTGCTGTAAATAAAGAGCGGTGCATGTACCGTAAGTTCCTTTGCCACTCTCCTTGGCCTTATACATCGCTTGGTCAGCTTTTTTGAGAAGCTCACTTTCACTATAGCCATCAATAGGATACCTAGCCACTCCGATTGACGCACTGCAATGTGAGGGCGTTGTGAAGGTTGGCAATTTTTTTATGGCCAAAAGCAACCTCTCGATAACGGATACGTAGTCGTCGGGTTCACTTAAGTTGGTTAAAATTGCAACAAACTCGTCTCCCCCAACTCTTGATAAGGTATCCCCTTGTCTCAAACATCCAAGCATTGCCTTAGAAACTGCAATTAAATAATTGTCCCCAGCTTCATGCCCAGCCGTGTCATTAATTGCCTTAAACCCGTCTAGATCAATAAATGCAACAACAAGATTACCTGAGTGTCGTCGTAAATTAGCCAAGGCCAGCTTTAATCGGTCGCACATTAACGCTCGGTTAGGTAAACCTGTCAGGCTATCATGTGTTGCTGCATATTCAAGCATTTGCTCATGTTGTTTTATCGCTGATATATCTGCGTAATAACCGACATACCAAATAGTACCTTTAGTGCTATTTTTGATTGAATAGTAATGAACTAACATTGTCTTTTTCTCACCAAATGTGGTGGTAACATTGAGCTCCTCACTCCAATATGGAAATTGGGTAATCTGTTGCCAACGTTTTTCGAATGCAGCATCGCCATCTTCTTTATGTCTAACTTCTCTTAAATGACACCCTTTTATCTGCTCAACAGTTCTGCCAATATCTTTAGCAAATGCTGAATTACAATGAAATACTCGACCCGCTTCATCTAAAACAACGATACCCTCGGAGCTATTTTCAAAAATTTTATTTGCTAACTCCATCTCCTGATGCGCTTTTACTTGCAAGCTAATGTCCCTTGCAACACCATATAAACCGACTATTTCGCCATTTGAATTTCGCATTGGATACTTACGATTATCTACCCAGCCTTTGCTACCATCTATCCGAATAATTGGCTGTATTTCTTGTGCAATTGTATCCCCTGAATAAACTCGCCTTTCTAACTCGAAATAATTGTCTGCACAATGTTCGGGAAATACCTCATAGTCAATTTTACGGTAAAATTCGCGCCAGTGAGAAATCGGCTCGCACAGGGCGACCATGCTCTGACTTGCAGCAAGCAAAACATGATGATTATCTTTGAAAAATATAAAATCGTTGGTTGTTTCCATCATGCCTGATATTGCAGAAGTGTCGAGTCCTTCGACGAGAGGAGTAATGGTGCGAACATCTTTCAAAAAAATTTGATTATAAGGCGAGCAACTCGCTTCACTCTTGGTTTTTAGCAGATAAATTTGAATTTGACTAGACTTGGTTCTGAGGCGTAAATGAGTGTTTTTACCCTCATTAGACTCCTTCAATAGCAAGTTCAGTTGCTTGAAGTCTTCTTTATGGAGGTGCTCTATTAGATAATTATGACGATTTTTTAGCTCCAGAGGAGTGAGACCGAGTGACGTCGTGTCGGATTCCATAGCCACATCAACAATCTGAAACTGTTGATTAATACGTAAAGCTATCCCTTTTAAGTTGTCTTTAAATGACATTATAGTATTACCCGCAAAGTTTAGTGCATAAAGAACAATGAGCCAGAGTAAACTAAATGAAAATTACCCTGTTTACACATTAAAGGCCTGCTGAGAACTGCAATATTCGGACTTTATTTGTTGAAAGTAACAGCATCGTTAAGTAATTGTACTCACTCAGCAAGGGAACAAAAGTCTTGGTAAGGTTCTGCTCGGTTATTGATGAATTTAAAGACATTTTAGATTCGTGAACTACGCAGTGATCTTTAGTCGCTGGGTAGTTCACCAAAATGGGTGTCTTCATAATTTATTCTTTAAAACCTTTAACCAGGATGCTCATCACAGCATATCAACCTCAAAGTTAAATCATCCAGATTAAGACAAACGATTAAGCACCTTAGGTCCAAAAAGTTTTATTGCCACAAATCCACACACAGCTGACGGGACAATTATCATCAGAAAAGATAACTCGATAAAATTTCTGCAAAATTTATTAAGTAAGTCAATAGTTAAGAATGGTTCATCGAGGTACTTAGATTGTTTAAAACGGTGTTGAATCGCCGTAATTATTGAAATAAAAATGTGTATAACAAACCCAGAGGTTGCACCTAAATATAGCCCAAGTGATTTCGCTTTAGAATAAAACTTGTTTTGATAATATTGATTAAACGTGCTCTTAAATTTACCAATAAGTATGCAAAAAACAATGCATACTGAAAGCGAAAATGGGCTTCCAATTAACAATGATAATGGGTAAATAAGGAAAATATAGACAACACTAAGTCCCTTGGGTTCATAAAAACTTCCAATAACAAAAGTAAGAGTAACAGCGACAAATGTCCCTAAGAGTGTAAACACTAATAAAAATGGGAAAAACGTAACTAATCGATGCAAAACCAAAATCCTTTTTTGCATACAATATACATAAGACGTGTTCAAGTCAAGTTTTTATTAATCGCACTTTGAAGATAGTTAAATTATTAAGTTGATACTGAAATTTTAAGTTATTGATATTGTTGTTTATTGTTGTATTTTTCAATCCTTTTTTGAAAGGTTTGCTTTCGTACTCATCAAAACCTTACAAAACGAGAGAATAAAATGAAGCCAGAAGCGACAAACTATAAATCCCAAAAGTAACGCTTCGGGGTCGAATTAATTGACCTTGTGGCACTAAGCCATGAACTTGAACTGGTTTAATTGAGCCGGACACTTTAATAATGGACAATGTTCTAATATTGAGGTGTTAAATGACAAAACGAAAAAACAAAACTTATACAACTGAATTTAAACAAGAAGCAGTTGCTTTAGTAACAGAGCAAGGCTATTCAGTTTCAGAGGCCACAGCGTCTTTAGGGATCACAACCAAACTTATTTATAACTGGAAAGCTAAACTCGAAGAGCAACAAGATGGGAACTCACTCAATGAAGATGAGCGAGCCGAGCTAAAGCGCCTAAAAAAAGAAAACAAAGATCTCAAAATGGAGAAAGAGATCTTAAAAAAGGCCAGTGCCTTCTTTGCGAGAGAAATGAAGTAAAGTATCAGTTCATCAAGGAAAATAGCCAATCTTATCGCGTTATTAAATTATGCTCTGTTATGAAGGTAAATCGCTCAAGCTATTATGCGTGGCTGGGACGTCCAGCAAAGCTTATAACGACAGAAGATCTACATCTTTATCATAGAGCCAAAGCACTGTTTAAATGCAGCAGAGAAAGCTTAGGCTATCGTGAGTTATGTAAAAAATTATGCAAAGAAGGCTTTAAAATAACGCGTTATAAAACCAGAAAGTTAATGGTGAAGCTCAATTTAGTGGTTAAACAACGAGTAGCTTATAAGGTAACAACTAAGCATAAGTACTCAGACGCAGTTGCAGATAATTTGCTTAACCAGAATTTTAATCCGATAGCACCGAATCAAATTTGGGCTGGCGACGTGACCTACCTGAAAACAGGCGAAGGTTGGATGTACCTTGCTGTTGTCATGGATTTATATTCTCGACGAATTGTGGGCTGGCATATTGATAAACGTATGACGTCAGATTTAGTGATGAAAGCCATGATTAAAGCTTATAACTTAAGAAAACCAGCCAAGGGCTTGGTGTTTCATTCTGACAGAGGGTCTCAATATACGAGTAAGCGATACCGAAACCTGTTAAAGCAGTTTGGTATGCGAGCAAGCATGGGTGATGTGGGAGCGTGTTGGGATAACGCTGTTGTTGAAAGGTTCTTTGGCAGCTTGAAACATGATTGGTTGTTAAAAGTGGCTCAGCCAACTCGTTAGCATATGAAAAAT
Source organism: Pseudoalteromonas sp. S1650 (assembly GCF_005887195.1). NCBI lineage: Bacteria > Pseudomonadati > Pseudomonadota > Gammaproteobacteria > Alteromonadales > Pseudoalteromonadaceae > Pseudoalteromonas > Pseudoalteromonas sp. S1650. The sequence continues at coordinate 13,167 of NZ_PNDF01000082.1, forward strand.
GATGTTACTGAATATATGAAGTATCACAATCTGGAGAGGCTGCACTCTGCTAATAAAGCTCAGTCACCAGTAGAGGATGAAAATTCTTTAAGAAAAGTGTCCGGCTGGAGTTGACCAGAACATATTTATCTGCTTTAGACATTTCGTTCATTTATCCTTATCAATATCCATTCATCCACTTCACTCAATACCCAAGCGACAGACCTCGCCCCGAGCTTTACTGGCTTTGGAAATAATCCTCTATCGACGTAGTCATAAATTGAAGAACGGCTTAAACAGGTTTTGTTGATGACTTCTTTTAATTTGATTAGTTGCATGATGGTTGGCTCACATTTGAGATAAAAAGTAGTGATGCTTAAAATGCTAATTTCGCATCGCGTTGGCTAATTACGGAAAATACAATTTCAATATGTTTTTATGTATCAAAAATAACTTTCGATACGTAATTGCACATCAGATCACCAAATTGAATACGATGATTTATTTAATGAGGCGAAATGAGCTATTTCTGTAAATAATGCAGAGACGTATTTTGGAGTAAAGCGGACAATCAAAAGCAGGTAAAAATCTGTAATTCTACGTCCGCTATTCGCTCAAAGCCGCCCTTAAAGCATTTACGTTAACTCGTTTTGGGGCGTGCGACGTGAAGTCGTATGAAGTGCTGTTCACCGCTTAATGAGTGAACCATCTGTATCACCAGATGATCCTAGGAGCCTGAATAAAGTAGCGGCTCTGACAATGTAACGAAGGTTGGTATGCGCCAATCGGGATCTTAATCGTGAGAGGACGATCCTCCTGATAACCACACATCGGGTGAGTGCTAGGCCGTCAGTATGATGAACATAAGTGAATCCGCGTAAGGTGCGTTATACGATGAAACAGCGGAAGTGGTTAATACGCTGTAGCCAAAAGGCGCGAGAGTCGGAAAGAGATTGCCCCATGCTCTTTCGTGATCACTGAACTCTCCGCACTATAGCGGGCATCTAACCTGACATTGCGCAACATACGGAACACGGTAAGCCTGTATCACTCCCTTTGGGAAAGCTTATATAGCCGATAGTGATGCAGGTAGAGGATGTTGGAGAAAGCAAAGGCTGGATTGTAATGATGCAGATACAGACGTCTGTCTGGCACGAAAGTGAGCTGACTTCCGACTGGTCTTCCTTTGCAAGAGAATTTGAAGAACTTTATTCAAGGAGAAACGCAAATGATGATTTCAAAAGAGATTAGTGCCTCTCCTGACAGTGCTCAATGGCAATCCATAAATTGGAAAACTGTTGAGTCACACGTTTTAAAGCTTCAGATGCGTATTGCAAAAGCAACAAGAGAAAGTAAACACGGCAAAGCGAAAGCATTGCAGTGGATACTGACTCACTCGCATTCGGCAAAACTTCTTGCTGTTAAGCGAGTATCACAAAACAAAGGCAGTAAAACGCCCGGAATAGACGGCGTCATCTGGAATACGGATACGCGCCGCATGAAAGCAGTCAATCAATTGAGCAGAAAAGCTTATCAAGCCAAACCGCTCAAGCGTATCTACATCCCTAAGAAAAACGGCAAGCTCAGACCTTTGGGTATCCCGTGTATGGTCGATAGAGCGCTGCAAGCGCTTCATCTTCTCGCACTAGAGCCTGTGTCAGAAACACTTGCTGACCCAAATAGTTACGGCTTTCGGCGCAACAGAAGTACTGCTGATGCTATTGCTCAGTGTTTTCTCTGTTTGAGTAAAAAGCAATCCGCACAATGGATTCTTGAGGGAGATATTAAAGCCTGTTTCGACAAGATTGGGCATCAATGGCTTATGAATAATATAGCTGTAGATAAACGAATGTTGGAACAATGGTTAAAGTCTGGTTTTATGGACAAAGGGCTGTTCTATCGCACTGACGAGGGAACACCACAAGGCGGGATCATATCTCCAACCTTGATGCTGATGACTCTTGCAGGTCTTGAGCAACGCATAAAGTCCACCGCACTTAAAAATGGGGCGAGAGCCAACTTTATAGGATACGCTGATGATTTCGTTGTCACTTGCACTTCAAAGGACGTGCTGGAGAACGATATCAAACCGTTGATTGCTGACTTCTTAGCACACAGAGGCTTAACGCTCTCCGAAGAGAAAACGCACATTACTCACATTAGCCGTGGTTTTGACTTTCTAGGCTTTAACCATAGGAAGTACAAAGGAAAGCTGCTCATTAAACCGAGTAAATCTAACACGTTAATATTTCTGAGTAACTTGCGCGAACTCACTAAAAAGCACGCAACCACCCCCGTTAACGATCTAATCAAGTTGATAAATCCGAAACTCAGGGGTTGGTCGAATTACTATCGCCATTGCGTTGCCAAACAAGTATTCGGATATGTGAGCCACAAACTATTTCTAGCGTTATGGCATTGGGCTAAAAGGCGTCATCCAACAAAATCAAAAACTTGGATCGCCATGAAGTACTTTATCAACCGTCGAGGCCAATGGCAATTTCACGGTTGGCAGAAGAGCATGAATATGGATTGTCAGTTTAATCTATTTCAAATAGCTAAGGTGCCAATAGAGAGACATGTGAAAATCAGGAGTGAAGCTACGCCTTTTGATCCTTTATACCAAGAATACTTGGCAAAGAGAAAAGCAAAGAGGCAATGCCGCAACTCTTGGAATGAGCCTAATCTCGCTGCTTTATAAGTTGCTGGGTACCAATTAGGTGCCTTCGTGAAGGCTTGAGCCGTATGCAGTGAAAGTTGCACGTACGGTTCTTAGGAGGGCGACACTTGGTAACAGGTGTCGTCTATCCGACAGAAACGAGTTACGCTTGAAGGTTAGCTATTGGCAGAAAGCCGCCCTTTTGGAAATAGGTGTTAAAGAGAAGTATTAAAAGATTTCCTATAAATTACATTCATTAATCAATAACTGACTTATAGAGTCAGACTTTTTTGATAGTTTAAGGAGCTCATCATCCTTTGAAGGGGCTGTTGAATAGTTGAATTCTGAGCTAGAAAGAGTGTTCTTGATTTCTAAATAGTTAGATGAGAATTTTTGACAAAATTCAGTTATCTCCGCGTTAACTATTTCTTCGGAATTTTTCTTGTTCCTCATGTATAACTTGTAGTTCTCCGTTACAACTTCTAAAGCTGCATGATCGTAGCGTATGGTCGCAATCACTTCACTATCTTCGATTGTATAGTCAACAATACTTACAGAAATAGGTCGTAAGATGTTGGCCTTCTCGCTGTAGCTTGATACACCCGCTTGAGAATTGTTAACAATGAAATAAGCGCCTAGCTTTTGAGCTGCTTCTTTATATATTAAATCTGCAATGTTGTACTCATTAACCGTGAGGCCGATAGTTTTAAACTTGATAACTCTGACAGTATCAGCCGCATGAGCGCTATGGCTCAATACTAAAATGACTAGTAAAAATACAAATTTCATAAATCCTCCTTCAAGCTGAAAAGTATAAATTATTGAATGCAGGTTTGTGAAAATATAAAAAACACAATGAGGTTTTTTATAACCTATTGTAAATAATTGATATTTAGTTTTGTTTTTAACCGCTGCACGAAATGAAATTTATGAAATGATTAATACAGTTTTAGTTATTGGAGGTCGTTTTAATGAATTTATTGAAAGCGCTAGCAAATGGGGTTTTTATATCGATTGTATTCCATGCGATCGGGAGTGCTTATGGTGCAGAAAAGGTTAGTGTCAATTTAACGCTCGATAATACCACTGAGTACGACGCACAAGTAATAGAGTATTTACTTCACAAAAAAGCTGTGGAGCAAGCAAAAGTAAACCTCAACACGAATGTTATAAGCGGCAATCAATTATTGCCGAATATAAGGGCAAAACTTAAAGAGCTAAACATTAAGCAAGAGCAAAGTACCCTTAATGCAACGGCTACTTTTGAGTTAGCTGAAGGTCCTGAGTTAATTGCTAATAAGAATACTATTAGGATTTATGACGAAGTATTTCTGTTTAATGGCGTCGAAACAAAACAATCATCAATGAAAAAAAGACTCAAAGAAAAGGTGTTTGAATATAAGTTCTTTGCTGAAATCCAAAGCAAATTATCTAACCTAGTGACAATATCAGACTATAAAATCAAAGAACCTCAAATTAGTGAGGGTCAAATGATTTATGGTGGCCTTAAGCTCTCAGAAGTAATGAACATCCGCGCTTTAGTTGCAGCCCGTAGTTACTCTCGCACAAGTATCTCAAATGGATTAAATATTCGAAATGAAAAGTGTGCACAGCTTGATTCAAACCTATTAGATGTAAACCCTCAATTTCCATCGATTGGAAAAACTGCACACTGGCCAGAATTTAATGTAGGTGTATCGATGCTAACACTCCAGCTCTTGACTGGGTTATCTCCAAAAGTTTTAGAAATTGATTTTACTAAAAACTTACTACTATCCGAATTGCAAAAGTCTAGAGCGAGAGTAAAAGACTATAATAGTGACTTATTGCCTTATTCAAATATGTGGGATGCATACAGAGAAAGCATAGAGAACTTCAAAAATGTATTAAATGGGCAGACGTCCAATTTATCTGAAGAATATATGGGGAATATTGAGGCATCACCTTTCAGTCAATATCCGTTTGCAGATGTTAAGCAAGTTACAATGCACCTTAGCTTTGATGAATTAATTAGTGAAGGGGACTACGATGGTATTGAGTTCAATGATTGGTTTTGGGGTCCGAAAAACTACTATGGAGTACGAAACAGCTATATTAATCGCGTAGATGATTTATCGAGAGGCAAGCCTTACTTTTTTCTTGTGATAGAGGTTTCAGGTGTAAAATTCTATCGAGCTGTCCTAGATATTAACTTTATTCATAACAAGCATAGCTCGGCAAAAGTAAAATTAATTCCAATAGATGTTTTGCCATTTTTACCAGGGTCAGAGTTTAATATCTTTAATCGAACAGACTACCGTAAGTTGTGGCTAAAATCTTTGGAACAAGTATCCGTGACTGATGGTTCAATGAGTAATCGAGCAGTCAATATACTGCCAAAAGAAACAATTGATTGTTTGCCCGATACGTTTGCTTTTGATGTAACACTAAGTGAGTTGTTTGCTTTTAGAAAGGGGCAGACTGCATTACTCGACGACGACTTTAACCCGGTAAAAAATTCACATGGAGACTACGTTGTTAATCAGAATGGTTTTCTAGGTTTAATGTCTACAGAAGAGCCCGCCTTTCCCGTATCTGTCAGCATGATGGGTAACTCGATAAATATTAGCTATTACAAAGACCATAAAATTGGGGATATAAGCGTTTATTTTGAGAAAAAGGTATTTTAATCAAAAAATACTGAAATTCAGTTGAAAATCACGCTTTTAAAATTTTTTTCAATTTTAAGATTAAGCCAGACTCAATATTCTGGCTTTTTTTATGGATTTTACAATTTACTCAATCGGTGAAACAGCGTTCATGTATGAGGTTCTAATGGGCCTTCGAAGAATGTTTGATTTTGGCTTTTCATCTTTGCATATTTTGATAGGTGCTACAGCTCTACTTTCACTGATGACTCTTGTAGTAAAAAGTTGGATCAACCCAAACTCTAACCCAGTACTATCTTGGTTTATTGGGCTTTGCATGTTCATGGTCTTGTGTGGTCCATTTTCTAAAGTAGATGTTGTTATTGAGTCGGTAAGAACAGGAGATGTGTATTATGTGAATGATGCACCTGGCATAGCAGCTGTTATTGCAATGATGACCTCAGGAATGTATGGGCTTTCACGAGATTATGAAGATTCATTCGCCTCACCGGATGGTTATCAGGCTGGTCAATTTCTCGATCCGATGAGAGCGCTAGTGGCGCTTGATAAATTTGGATATATGGGCTCTGAAGAACTAGATTCAGGCGTTAATGCCCAAAGGTACAGAATCAAAACATCTACAATGAACTACCTTCAAGACTGTGTAATTTGGGATCTTCAAGTTGGTGGCAATGACGCTGAGCTAAATGCTGACAAAATAAAAAATGCCCCAATGGAAAACTTCCTTGAGTCTATAAGAATTAATACACCATCAAGAAGCACTTATATTCAAATAGACACTCCTGCCATGGAGCTATTAACATGCCCAAACGCATACTTGAAGCTCAAAAGTTACTTTGATAGCTTAAGTTTCAGAGAGATGACTGACAGGTTTTTGCAGAAAGAAAATGTAAAACCACAAGATGTTGAAGCCGGTGCGGAATCGATTTCTGTATTAAGCGCGACAATGAATGCATATCATTTAGCGACGGGAAGGTATTTATCAAATGTTTTTGCTGAAGCTGCTGCAAAAAGTGGGGATATGCAAGGGCTCCGCTCTGAACTTACTTTAATAGAAACAAAGTCTCAGCGACATTACCAAATGGCCGCGGATAGAAACCTAGCTTTGGAGCTATCAATTGGTTTTGCAACCTTCATTGAGGCCTTTGTGTTTTTCTTGATCCCAGTTATTGCAATCATGCTTGTAATGGGTGCTGAAGCTATGAAATCAGCTGCTATGTTCTTTGGGGTAACTGTGTGGGTTAACTTGTGGCCGGTAACCATGAGTGCGGTTAACCTTTTTACTTTACTTGCTATTCAAGGTCGATTTACATCAGTGTCAGCTGGTGGCGGTGGTGTAAGTGCAATCACATTTGGTATGTGGGGGCATAGCATGTCAACAATCGAATCATTTATTGCAGTGGCAAGTAGTTTAGCTGCTGCAGTTCCTATGCTCACTTTATATATACTGCATAGGGGTGTTCACACCATGATGGGTGTATCTAATAAGACGTCTCCTGATACAAATATTGATTCAAAGAAATTGTCACCTGATGTCACAACATCTGCAAATGGAGGTAAAGCAAGTCAAGGTGATACTACTATGCAAGCCAGTGATGTTCATTCCTCATATGGGCAATGGAGCCAAGCTCAACTGAATGGTGGACAACGAAATGATGTAAGTATTAATCCGGGTGGCGCAGGGCCAGCCTCGGGTTACCTTAAACAGTCATCAGCTGAGTTGTCAGCGATTGGCTCTAGAAATACTCAATTGGCAAATACTGAAGCCGCTAGCCAAACATTACAAAAAACTGCCACTGATAGTAAATCTGCTACTTTAGATTCAATCAAAGGGTATAAACAAGGAAAGTCGTTTGAGAGTGTGGATAGTTCACAATTATCACAGGACGAAGCTTTCTTAGCGGCACAAACCGCAGCATATGCAACTGAAAATAACATGAGTTTATCTGATGCATATGATCACGTACTACAGGGCTCGGCAAGCATGGTAGCAAAGGGGGCTCCATCAATAGCAGGGTTTGGTTTAGGTGCTGATGCGAAAGCAGCGATCACAGCAAAAGCGGCATCACAAAAGCAAGTAGGCGCCTCAGAAAGATTGTCAGAGGACGAACGTGCACAAGTTTCTGAATCGATAAAAGCTAACTGGGGGAATGCAGTAAAAATGGCTCAATCATCGAGCAGTGATAACTCAGTTGCAAGTAAAGAGGCGGTTTCCCGACAGGAAGCTGTTACAAATGCTCATACAAATATGCTTCAAGCTCAAGCCCTTGAAGCTGAGGGGAATACAGCTAGCTCCGCTTCAAAAGTAATGACGCAAATGAATGCAGGTGAGGTTCAAAACTCAACCACAGGAGCAAATAAAGCATCAATCGGTTCAATTGTTTCAACACTTTCAGATGAGCAGCAGCATGTTCTTTTAGGTAGTTTGATTGGTGATGAAGGCTTAAATAGTTTATCTGGTGACAAGAGAAGTGCTTTAATTTCTGAGCTGGGAGATAGGTTCGACTACCACAAAGAGCAGGTAAATAAAGGTGATAACGCGAGATTACCAGAAAGCCAAAAAAATAATATTGCTTTGGCCAATACGGTTACTGATGCAATCGCAAGAATGTCTGGAAATACTGAAGTGCTGTCTACTGATCATAATGGTAACCAACTTCCTCTTTCAACTGGAGTTACAGCACTAAAACAAGCTAATACCGAAAGAGGAGCTTCTGCAGACTTAATGAGAGAACTAGGTGAAACACTACAAGCGCCGAGCCTAATTTCACTTAGTGACCAATTGAATGGATATAAACCGAGTGATAATTCACATATTCCAAAACCTGAAGATAATACTGGCATAGACACCAACACTTTAAGTAATGATGTAAATAGTGGCATAAAGACTGATCCAACAAACATGTTCAATAATGAGCGTAATGCACAAGCATTTGCTGAACACAAAGAGCAATCTCAAAACGAGGTTAGTAGTAGAGGGGCATCTGGTACAGGTGCTGTTAAAGCTAAGGGTGAGGATGTTGTTTCTGAGTCAGAAGATAAAAATGCAAATAATTTAGCGCATGCATTTGGATCATTAAAAGTATTAGGCTCAGAATCTAATGAATTATCTGGCGGTGTAGTTAGTTCTATTGGCTCACTATTCACCTCTTCAGTGGGTGAGGCTGTTACGGATGAGTTTAAGAAGTCTGGTAATGGTGAAGGTATTAATTCGAATCTAATTGAAATGGGTTTTAGTGTTTTATCAAACAATACACCAGAAGCTATTAGAAACTTACTAACTAGCGCAGCAAATGGTGAAGGTTCGATTATTAATGGTGAACGCTTATCTCCAAATGAAACACTAATGTATGCTGGGGCTGTTCAAACAGCAATGCGCCCTGAGTCTCTAGCTGCCTTCAATGAAAGTTTAAATTCAAACTCAGCTCTTCTTGCTTCAACGCTACCTAATAACCCTTACAGAAATGCTCAAGAAAATATCTCAGCTGTACAGGAGATGAGAGAGAATGAATCAATTAATAATGCCCTGAAGAGTAGTGAGTTAATTGCGGCATACTCAGCATTGGCAAACCTTGATGACGGTCAAATTGAGGACGTAATTGCAGCCACGAAAGGAGATGATAGTTTCTTAGGTATTAATGATGCTAAATACGCTCGTCATTTAGAAGCGCTAAATGAGTTATCCCCACAGTTAGGTTTAGAACCTCAGTACAACCCATCAAGGTATAAAGACGAGCCAAGTCAAAAAGGTAGTTTGGAATCAGTAAACTACGACTCTCAAGCTAGCTCAATGGCTGGGTTTGCTGGATTAAATGAGAGAGAAAATTTAGATCGAACTGAAAACAGATCGAAACCTAGTGGCCAAGGTCTTGTTGAGGGTATTACCAAAGGAAATTATGACCAAGATGCCAAAGAGATAGCTAAATATGCGTTAGCAAACTTTAATGCAACTGGTGATACATCAGGAGTTAGCTTTAAGGAACTTAATGATCGAAATTTAGATAATTTTAAATCAGCACAAGTTTCTAGTCGAGAATTTAGTATTCCTGACTTTACTAACATCACCCCTGAAGCAATGGAAGATCTGAATAAGATGAGGGATGCACTTTTAATTGCAGGTAAAGATAGCGAGGCAGAAACACTAACAAATACAATTGCTTCTATTACTTCAGATGAGCAAACTAAAAATGGGTATGAATCAAGTGTATCTAAGGAGCATGAAAGCCAAGTAATTAATAACGCAATTCACTCAGAAGGTGTTTCTAGTAAAGCGAAGGAGTTTGCCTCGAACGCCCTTTATGGCACAAGCGATACTCCAAGAAATCTTTCTCATGATGACATGAGAGATCTACTTACAATAAACAACTTACTAAGCACAGCTCCAGAAGCACAAAGAACATTAAGTGAAGCGATCACAACTGCCTTCACACCGAATTATAGTGATGCCGGTACTAAAGAAGCAAATCCACCTGTAAACAGCCTTAATTCAAGCGAAGCCTCAGTGCCGCAACAGTCTGTAAATGAAAGTGATTATGATAAGAGCTCTGTCACACAACAGAACGCACTGAGCGTAACACCAAAAAGCTTATCAGTTGATAATAACCGTGGTGAAGAAATAGAAGAAACCCCTATCAAGCCAAGTGAGGTAAATAGTGGGGTTAACAGTACTGGTAAAGATGAAAGCGGGAATGTTCTATCTAAAGAGTCATCGATTGCAGGCAATGATTCAAGGGATCGTATTGATACCTACCAATATTCTGGCACAAAAGATGATTCTTATCCGAATACTACAGATTCAGGTCGTTCTTTAGTGGGCACACAATCAGAAAACCTTCAGGCTTCAGTAAGTAATGGCGGCACATTAAATAGTGAGGTTGGTTCTACTGGCAGTACCACTAGTCCAGGGTTGCAAAGCAGCCCTGCGAGTACAGACCAATCAGAAAGCCTTAAGGCATCGG
>NZ_PNDF01000083.1:0-6584 GCF_005887195.1 Pseudoalteromonas sp. S1650
ATAGCTGATAGCTGATAGTTTGCAACTTACCTCCATTTTCCTACCGTTCATCGTCGTCAAATGTCAGGCAGTGTAATGTTATGTAAAGTCAGTTGAGCAAAACTTAGCGTGGTGCTTGAATTACACTCATAAATAGATGTTTTTCAGGTTTTTAGAATGAATTGGCAATATAAGCCGAGTTTATTGGCTTTAAGTGTAATTTTGCTAAGTGCATGTGCGAGCCAGCCGACTCACAATGAACGAGTTGCTGAGCTTGAGACAGTACCAAGTGCATGGCAGCAACTCCCTTCTAGCGACAAAGCGCTTGCTGTTGAAGATAACTGGTTGCAGCAATTACACGACCCTCAAGTTTTTACTTTAGTTGAGCAAGCATTAGCCCATAACCAAGCGATTTTACAAGCGGGCTATGATGTCGCGATTAAAGAGCAGCAGCTTATTGCTGCTGGGGCTGATTTATGGCCAAGCCTTGATTTATCAACACGTGCGAGCCGTAGTAAAGATAACCGCCCTGTTAGTTATAACAACGCCAGCTCAGCATCATTAGAATTAAGCTACGAAGTTGATTTATGGGGTAAATTATCAGCCTCAGAACGACAAGCAAATCTTGAATACCTAGCTGAAAAAGCCACATTTGAGCAAAGCAAACAACAATTAGTTGCTGATGTGGTAGCGGGTTGGTTTGATGTTATTACGAATCACAAATTACTTGAACTATACAAGCAGCGTGAGCAAAACGCAGAAAAAAATTTAGATATTATTGAGTCAGGTTATCGTCAAGGTTTAAATGAAGCGCTTGATGTTTATCTTGCTCGGAATGAGCTAAATACTGAGCGCTCAAACATTGCCGCACAGCAAGCAACGTTAACTAAATCAATTCGTGATTTAGAGCGTTTAACAGGCCAATACCCAACTGGCGCGTTAAGCGTTAGTGCAGATTTACCTCTACTCGACAGTGCCATTCCACTTGGTTTACCTTCAGAGCTTATCACTCGCAAACCTGAGTTAATGGCAAGCTGGTATCAATTGCTTAGCACCGACGCTGGGCTTGCTTATGCGCATAAACAGCGTTTTCCGAGCTTAAATCTTTCTGCATCAATCAGTGATGGCACAGATAGAGTGAGCGACTTATTTTCGCCTTCAAGCTTAGCGTGGTCGCTGATTGGTAGTATTTCGATGCCAATTTTTGAAGGTGGTCGCTTAAAAGCCAATGAAGAACAAGCAAGGTTAAACGTTAAGCGCCAAGAGCAGGCGTATCTTGCCACACTTTACGATGCCTTTAACGATGTTGAAACAGCCATCAGCCAAGAGCAAGCGCTTAAAGTACGCTACGAAAAAACCTTAGAAGCGCAAGAAAATGCCATTACCGCAGAGGCATTAGCGTTTGAACAATATCAAAGTGGTTTAGTTACCTACACCACGGTACTCGATGCACAAGACCGCTCGTTCAATGCGCAAAGTTCGGTAATCGAACTTAAAAACCAATTAATTATCAACAGAATCAACTTACATATTGCCCTTGGTGGTGATTTTAGTGAAGCAAACAGCGAAGTAGCAGAGCAATAATCATGAATAGCAAGACACGTAAAATTTTAATTCCATTGGTAGTGATCGTTGTGACGGTACTGCTTGTCATGTTTATTAAAGGCAACCCGCCTCAAGCAAACCGCTTTTCTTCACCGCCAAAAGCAAAAGTAAATGTGGCAGTTAAGACCCTAACACCAGAAACCTATCAGGTGATGATTGATAGTTTTGGCACCGTAAAGCCACGTACGCAAAGTATGCTGGTCGCGCAGGCTTCAGGGCAAATTATCGAAATTAGTGAGCAATTTCGTGAAGGTGGCTTTTTCGAAAAAGGCGATGTGTTGTTGCAATTAGATGATAGAGATCACCGCGCCGAAGTAAAATCAGCACAAGCAGCTTTATTAACCGCTGAGCAAAGCCTACTTGAAGAGCAAGCTCGTGGTCGTCAAGCAATTACCGATTGGGAACGCTTAGGAAAGGGTGAACAAGCAAGTAGCCTGGTACTGCGTAAGCCACAACTTGCAGCAGCCGAAGCAAGTGTATTGTCTGCCCAAGCGACGCTTGAAAAAGCGAAACTTGATTTAGAGCGTACAAAAATCACGGCACCATACGCGGGGCGAGTTTTAAGCCGCAGCGTAGACTTAGGTCAGGTGGTGAGTAATAACATGGAACTTGCCAGTATTTATGCCATTGATCGTGTTGAAATTCGCTTACCAATCAAAAATAAAGATCTGCCGTTCATTAACTTACCAGAACAATTTCGTGATGGTGCTAAAAATAGTGCCGGTTCACTCGTTAAATTTAGCTCAGATCTTGTTGGTAAACAGCAATGGCAAGGTCAAGTTATTCGCACCGAAGGTGCCATTGATGAAAGCGCGCAGCAGCTTTATGTGGTTGCACAAATTAATGACCCTTACAAAGCCACTTCAGCTAATCAATACCCAATTAAAATTGGTCAGTACATCAAAGCGCAAATTACCGGCAAGGCGATTGAAAATGCCATTGTGATCCCAAACAGTGCTATTTATCAAGGCACCTATGTTTATGTTGAAGAGCAAGGTGTGTTGCGTCGCAAAAACATCTCACTGGCTTGGCAAAACGCGACTCAAGCTATGGTTGCCGAAGGCTTATCAGCAGGAGATCACTTAGTGATTACGCCGCTTGGTCAAGTTAGCTCAGGTACCCAAGTGACGGTAATGGGAAGCGAAGCGTATCAAGCTACACGTGGTAAAGCACAGCGTCCAAGCCGTGAAGAGCTTGAAAAGCAAGCAAAAGAGCAAGGTATTACCGTTGAAAAATTAATTGAACAACGCCGCGCTGCTCGTAAGCAAGGAGCGGAATAATGATAGCTTGGTTTACAAAGAATCATGTTGCAGCAAACTTATTGCTGATCAGCATTTTATTAGCGGGGCTATTTAGCGTATCGACGCAAATACCACTTGAAGTGTTCCCGTCATTTGAAGCAGACCGCATTAGTGTTAGCGTGACCCTACGTGGCTCAACACCTGAAGATGTTGAAAAAGGTGTCGCTATCCGTATTGAAGAAGCGGTGCAAGATCTCGAAGGCGTAAAGCGCATAACTAGCCGCTCATCAGAAGGCTCTGCCTCGGTATCAATTGAAGTCGATACCGGCTATGACCCACGGGAGCTATTAGCCGATATTAAAAGCCGGGTTGATGCCATTAACACTTTTCCGGTTGATGCCGAAAAACCGGTTGTAGCCCTTGCACAGCGCACTCGTGAAGTAATAGCGGTAACCGTGTCGAGTGAATACGGCGAAAAAGAAACTTTAGAATATGCCGAACATGTACGTGATGACTTATTACGCTTGCCAGAAATAACTCAGGTAGAGCTAAGTGGGGTGCGAGATTACGAAATTGCTATTGAAGTAAGCCAAGATACATTACGCCAATATGATTTACGCTTATCGGACATTTCTTCAGCAATTAGTAATTCAAGTACCGATGTTTCTGCAGGTAACTTAAAAACCGAAGGGGGAGATGTACTCATTCGTTCAAAAGGCCAAGCCTATCGTAAAGATGAGTTTGCCCAAGTTGTGGTGAAGTACCAAGCTGATGGTACCATCATTCGCCTAGGTGATATTGCCCGTATTACCGATGACTTCGAAGAAACCCCAGTCCGTACTCGCTTCAATGGTAAGCAAGCGGCATTTATTGATGTGTATCGTATTGGTCCGCAAAGTGCGATTGAAGTTGCAGATGCGGTAAAAAATTATATTACCGAGCATCAAAGTCAGCTGCCTGAAGGGTTTGAGTTAAGCTTTTGGGATGACGACTCTGAAATCGTGAAAAGCCGTATTGCGACGCTAACAACCAATGCTATTCAGGGTGGCATTTTAGTTCTTGCATTACTTACCTTGTTCTTGCGTCCTGCCATTGCGTTTTGGGTGTTTATTGGTATCCCTGTGTCATTCATGGGCGCGTTTTTAGCGATGCCAATTTTTGGTATTACGCTTAATGTAATGAGTTTATTTGGTTTTATTTTGGTACTTGGTATTGTTGTTGATGATGCCATTGTGACCGGTGAAAATGTCTACACCCACCTAAAAACAGCCGAAAGTGGTGAGCAAGCTGCTATACGTGGTACGCAAGAAGTTGCGACCCCCGTTACCTTTGGTGTACTTACAACGGTTGCAGCATTTTTACCATTAGCCTTTATCGAAGGTAACCGTGGTGCCTTATTTGCGCAAATTCCTGTTGTCGTTATTCCGGTATTACTGTTCTCTTTAATAGAGTCTAAATTTGTTCTGCCGGCTCACTTAAAGTACTTAAAACTACGAAGTGAAAAAAGTAATCCGTCAAAACTGCAGCAGTTTCAGCAGCGTTTTGCCGATGGCTTTGAACACGCCATTATGAAGTACTATCAGCCGCTACTAAATGTTGCGCTAAAGAATAAATTAGCAACGGTCAGCTTGTTCGTGGGTATTTTCTTTATCATTTTGACCTTGATCACCAGCGGTTGGACGAAGTTTATATTCTTCCCGCGTATTCCAAGTGAAACCGTTCGCGCAGAGCTAACATTCCCTGCTGGAACACCGTTTGAAGTGACCAACAAATACATCATCGATATGTCAGATAAGGCCAAAGAGCTACAAGACAAGTATCGCGATGAAGAAGGTCAAAGCGTGATTTTAAATATTTTGGCAACCACAGGTGGCCGAGGTGGTTCTTCAAATACAGGTAGTGTGCGCTTTGAAATCACACCAGCCGAAAAACGTGAATCAGATATTGGCTCTCGAGAGCTTGCCAGTGAATGGCGTGACCTTATTGGTATTATACCGGGCGCAGAGAGTGTGACTTTCCGTGCTGAATTTGGTCGCAGTTCAGACCCTATTGATGTGCAGCTAAGTGGCAGCTCAATCGACACCCTTGAAGCTGTGGCAGAAAAAGTCAAAGAACGTTTAGCAACTTACCCAACTGTGTACGAAATTGCCGATAGCATGTCAGATGGTAAAGACGAGCTGCAAATTGAGCTAACAGAGCAAGGTTTAGCGCTTGGTTTAAACCGTGTTGATGTATCGCAACAAGTGCGTAATTCGTTCTTTGGTGCGCAAGTTCAACGTATTCAACGTGGTCGTGATGATGTGCGTGTAATGGTGCGTTTGCCAATTGAAGAGCGCCGCTCAGTTGCTGATTTAACCGATATTTTAATTAAAACCCCAACGGGTGGCACAGTGCCATTGTCGCATGTGGCGACCTTAGTACCGGGGCAAAGCCCTTCGTCTATTTATCGTATTGATCGCTATCGCACGTTGAATGTGACAGCCGATGTTGAAAAATCAAATACCAATATGACAGTACTGCAAGCAGACTTAAAAACCTACTTAGATGAGCTAATGGTGCAATACCCAGGTGTTGATTACTCGCTCGAAGGTGAAGCCAAAGAGCAGCGTGAATCATTTGGTTCACTCGCTTGGGGTCTGGTGTTTGTATTCTTTATTATTTATGCATTATTAGCGATACCGTTTAAATCATATATGCAGCCATTAATTGTGATGAGTGTTATTCCGTTTGGTATGATAGGTGCGGTAATGGGTCACTGGGTAATGGGCATGGAGTTAACCATTATGAGCCTACTTGGCATGCTAGCCTTGATAGGCGTTGTAGTGAATGACTCATTGGTACTGGTTGATTTTATTAATAAGAAGCGTGAAGAGGGCGGTGATTTACTTGAAACCGTTAAGCTCGCCGGTGCGGCACGCTTTCGCCCAGTAATGCTAACCAGTTTAACCACCTTTATTGGTTTAATGCCGCTGTTATTTGAAAAAGCAACGCAAGCACAATTCCTTATTCCAATGGCGGTAAGCCTTGGATTTGGGATTATCTTCGCAACGCTTATCACCTTACTATTAGTGCCAGTTAATTACCTATTAATGGAGCGCTTTCAGGGATGGTTTAAGTAGGGGTCGATAGGTTGAAAGCATGTGTGTTGGGTAGAGTGAAATGAAACCCAACACACAGGAGCTATCAGCTTTCAGATAAAAAGCTTTAAGTCGATCGTGCGGGTCTTTGAATTTAGATGTAGGCGTGAAATTTATTTCGCGCGATATTTCTTAAATAACGGGTAAGTCGTAGGTCGGGCTTTAGCCCGTCAATTAAACGATTATGTGTCGCTATAAATGACGACCCACAGTGCTTGACTCATTAGCTCGTAGGCTGGTTAGAGTAGAGCGAAACCCAACGCACAGGAGCTATCAGCTTTCAGCCGTCAGCTATCAGATAAAACATATAAGTTAGTCAGTTAGCGAGTTAGCAAGGTGAAAGAGCAAAGTTAGTACCGTAGGCGTGAAATTTATTTCGCGTGAATAAGAATAATAAGTTCTTGTACAAGAGAAAAACTACAGGGAAGATTGATCTGACTCCATAAAAGTAGACACCTTTTTGGAGTCAGTAATCATGAAAGTAAAGTCACAGCGTAGATATTCCCTCGAATTTAAAATAAAAGTCGTTCAAGAGTCGTTAGACACCACAGATACAGTTAAGATGATCGCTAATAAGTACGGTATTCATCCTGACATGCTATCAAGTTGGAGAAGTCACAGG
>NZ_PNDF01000084.1:0-842 GCF_005887195.1 Pseudoalteromonas sp. S1650
ATGGTACATTTTTTATAATTAGACACCCACTTTAACACCTCACTACCATAAGGTTTGGATATTTTTAAATAGACACCCAACTTATTTTTAATCTGTTTAATGAGACACCCAGCTTATTTTTAAAAAGATGTAGCTTAAGTAAGATGTGAATTATTGAGAACAAGCTGAATTGCTAGAAAGAATAGTGATTTTTCATTGTCATTTATTAAATTTCAGCCTTATGTGCTGAGTTAATATTTAATTTTACACACTGGTCAGCGCTAGTTGCAAAAGTCGTTATGCCTCTAGAATTAAAAGGATTGGATTTGTAAGACTGATTTTTAGTGTCGAATGCGTACCTAAGTAAATAAGGCTAAGCTATTAGCTATAGAACTTCTTCGTTTTCGTTTCATATGATTTGTATAAGCTGTGATAGCTTGTTCTTTACCCGCCGTATTCTTAAATGAGCGTGAAAAAGAGGTGGTGAGTGTAAGCCAGTTATCAATACAAATATTTAATCGTTCAAGAATTGGTAACGCATCTTCGGGGATTCTCCCTGGCTTATCTTCTCGTATTGAGCGGCCAGTCCAATCGACGAGTTGTAGGTATGTTTTGAGCTCAAAAGGTAGTCCGTTAGGCATATGTTTACGTGGTTTACCTGCAAAACGCATAAGTGATTTTGGTTGCTTATTGTTTTGAGCTGCATTAATTCTAGATTTAATACTGGTGTAGTCAGATTGCTCAGGTAAATCAGCCGCTTTCGCTCTTACAGGGTTTAAATCTACATAAGCAAGGCAAGCTGCAAGAGCTGCTTCATCAAGTAAAGCTTGTGATTTAAAGCGACCTTCCCAAAAGCCTCCTAT
>NZ_PNDF01000085.1:0-13007 GCF_005887195.1 Pseudoalteromonas sp. S1650
AGAGCAAGAACGCATTGCTGCAGAGAAAGCAGAGGCAGAGCGTTTAGAGCAAGAGAAAGCTGCTCAAGCTGCTGCTGAAAAACCTAAGAAAGAAGGTTTCTTCGCACGCCTTAAAAAAGGTTTATTAAAAACTCGCGTTAATATTGGTTCTGGCTTTGCGTCTATTTTTAGTGGTAAGAAAATTGACGATGATTTATTTGAAGAACTAGAAACACAATTACTAACAGCCGATTTAGGTGTTGATACAACAATGAAGTTGATTGATAACCTAACCGATGCCGCTGATCGTAAGCAGTTAAAAGATGGCGATGCTTTATACGAGTTAATGAAGCAAGAAATGGCAAGTATGCTTAAAACCGCTGAGCAGCCGCTGGTTGTAAGTGGTGACAAAAAGCCATTTGTTATCTTAATGGTGGGTGTAAATGGGGTAGGTAAAACTACCACGATTGGTAAATTAGCGAAGCAGTTTCAAAACGAAGGTAAGTCAGTGATGCTTGCTGCCGGTGATACGTTCCGCGCTGCGGCGGTTGAGCAGCTGCAAGTATGGGGTGAGCGTAATAGCATTCCTGTGATTGCCCAGCATACAGGTGCAGACAGTGCGTCAGTGGTTTTTGATGCATTTCAGGCGGCAAAAGCCCGTAATGTTGATGTGTTAATCGCTGATACAGCAGGTCGCTTGCAAAATAAAGATAACCTAATGCAAGAGCTTGAAAAAATTGCCCGTGTAATGAAGAAAATTGACCCAGATGCGCCGCATGAAGTTATGCTAACTATAGATGCAGGTACAGGTCAAAACGCAATTAGCCAAGTTAAATTATTTAATGAATGTGTTGGTTTAACGGGCATTACTTTATCTAAACTAGATGGTACCGCTAAAGGTGGTGTGATTTTCGCCGTTGCAGATAAATTTAATATCCCAATTCGTTACATTGGTGTTGGTGAAGGTATTGATGATTTACGTACCTTTAATAGTAGTGACTTTATTGATGCACTATTTAGCCAAGACGAGGATGACGCATAATTAACTAAAGGGAGCTTGCTCCCTTTTTCGCTGCAAGATGATTGATAACTAAAATGATAAATTTTCAGCAAGTCAGTAAAACATATCCAGGTGGCCATCGTGCCCTTGAAAAAGTCAGCTTTCATATTAAGCCTGGCGAACTGGCCTTTTTAACCGGGCACAGTGGCGCAGGTAAAAGTACCCTATTGAAGCTTATTAGTTTAATGGAGCGTCCATCGGCTGGGCAGGTGCTTATTAATGGTGTTGATTTAAATGCTGTTAAATCACGCCAGATCCCTTATGTGCGCCGCGATATTGGTATCATCTTTCAGAATCACCGCTTACTAGAACGTTACTCAGTGTTTGATAATGTTGCCTTACCTTTAATTATTGAAGGTACGCACCACAAGCAAATAGCTAAGCGTGTTCATGGTGCGCTTGATAAAGTCGGGTTACTTGATAAAGCGAAGTGTAATCCAGCAACCTTATCAGGTGGTGAGCAGCAGCGTGTGGGTATTGCTCGCGCTATCGTTAATTCACCGCCAATTCTATTAGCTGATGAACCAACCGGTAACTTAGATCCTGAACTTTCGATGGACATTTTACGTTTATTCGAAGACTTTAATAATCATGGTACAACCGTGCTGATTGCAACCCATGATATTGGCTTAATTGCGCGTATGCGTTATCGCAGTCTAACACTGAAAGATGGCCGTATGATTGAGGATCCGTTAGCTGAGGGGGCACTATGAGTTTATTGTTTAAAAGCCGCAACAGCCAAAACGAACGTCAGAAAAAGTCATTTTTAGCAGCGCCTTATTTCTTCTTTATTAATCTTATTCGCCAAGGTGTGCACAGCCTCGGTGAAATGTGGCGAACGCCTTTAGCTTCATTGATGACCATTGCTGTATTAGGATTAAGCTTAACACTGCCAGCGACGCTTTATTTAGTGGTTAAAAATGTCTCGCAAGTGAGCAGTGGCTTTGAAGATGCTGCAGAGATTTCGTTGTTCGTAAAAGAAACTATGAGCGAACAGCAAACGCAAACCTTGGTTAAGCGTTTAGCACTCTACCCTGAAGTAGATAAAGTAGAGTTTATATCAAAGGGCGATGCTCTCACTGAATTTAAACAAGTATCAGGATTTGGCCAAGCACTTGAATATTTAGATGCGAACCCGTTACCTGATGTTGTTATCGTCACGCCGACAGCACGATACCGTCAGCCAAATACAGCAAAACAATTACTGCAAAAGCTTGAAGGCGAAAGAGAAGTGGATTTTGGTAAACTCGATATTGCTTGGCTTGAGCGATTAAATGCACTTTTAAGTTTATTAAAAGAAAGCGTGATCACCATTGCTCTACTATTATTAACCTCCGTCACCCTGATCATTGGTAATACTATCCGCTTATCAATCATGGATAAGAAAGATGAAATTCAGGTGATGAAGTTAGTTGGGGCGACAAACACCTTTATTCATGCGCCATTTTTATGGACAGGGATTTGGTACGGTATTATTGGCGGTTTGTTCTCTTTTATTTGTGTTGCATTAATGATGTGGTGGCTTGGTGCTGCTGTAAGTGATGTTGCGGGTGTTTATGAAACCAGCTTTGACTTAATTGGTTTAACACTCACAGAGTTTGGCATTTTAGTCGCTCTTGCAACAGGGTTAGGATTTGTTGGTTCTTACCTATCAGTTAACCGCTATATAAAAGAAATTGAACCCGATAAAGTGTAGCTATCAGCGCTATTATTTTAGCGCTTTTGCTTGTCGTTAATTTGTCATATTAAGCCTTTATGCTGTTTGTTTAGATTTTGAATGGTGGGCTATATATCTTTCAAAATACCTTTAAAAGCTAGAATTCATCGCTTATTCAGCGCCTTAAAGTAAAATAAAATTATCTTAAAAAAACCACTTGATTTGAACTTTAAAAAAGTTTTTAATTGAAGTTAGCACTCTCGCTTAAAGAGTGCTAAGATGGTTTCAAATGTTTATCACTGAGGTGAAAAATGAGTAAAGATTTATACGCAATGGCACTTACTGCAGGTCAACAGAGCGCAAGTATGGACGGCTACCTTCAAGCGGTTAGCACTATTCCTATGCTTGATGCAGAGAAAGAAAAGCAGTTGGCGACACGTCTTCAGGAAGAAGGTGATCTTGAAGCTGCGAAGCAACTCATTATGTCGCATCTACGCTTTGTTGCTCATATTGCGAAAAGCTATTCAGGTTATGGCTTACCGCAAGCTGATTTAATTCAGGAAGGTAACATCGGTCTGATGAAGGCGGTAAAACGTTTCGACCCAAGTGTAGGTGTTCGCTTAGTTTCATTCGCAGTACACTGGATCAAAGCCGAAATTCATGAATACGTACTGAAAAACTGGCGTATCGTGAAAGTTGCAACAACTAAAGCGCAACGTAAATTATTCTTCAACCTACGCAAAAACAAAAAGCGTTTAGGTTGGTTTAACCAAGCTGAGGTTAGCACAGTTGCTAATGAGCTAGGTGTAAGTGAAAAAGAAGTACGTGAGATGGAATCACGTATGAGTGGCCAAGATATGGGCTTTGACTTAACGGGCGACGACAATGACGACGCACCAACAAGCACATACTCGCCAGTACAGTATTTAACAGATGGCAGTGCTGACCTTGCTGATGATATCGAAGAGCAGCAATGGCAAGAACAGTCTCATGCACGTTTATTCAGCGCGTTAAAAACCCTTGATGAACGTTCTCAAGACATCGTAAGTGCACGTTGGTTAGCTGACGATAAAGCAACATTACAAGAGCTTGCTGAGAAATATAACGTTTCAGCAGAACGTGTTCGCCAGCTAGAAAAAACAGCGATGAAAAAACTGCAATCAGCTATGAGCTAATAGCAATCGCTATAGCAAACCATCTTTAGTAGACTACAAAGCCTCGCAAATGCGGGGCTTTTTGTTTTAAAGGACGCGGTATGTCACAGATTGATTATCAACATGTATTAGATGAAATCACAAAAGAAGTTCAACCATTACTGAGCCAAGGTAAGGTTGCTGATTATATTCCTGCGCTTGCAGAGGTTGAGCCAAACCAGTTTGCCATTGCTATTCATACAGTAGATGGGCAAACCTATTGCGCGGGTGATTGTAGTGCGCGTTTTACAATTCAATCTGTTTCTAAAGTAATGACCTTAACTTTAGCACTTCAGCGTTATGGTGATGAGCTGTGGCAACGAGTCGGTAAAGAGCCATCAGGCACCGCTTTTAACTCACTTACACAGCTTGAGTTTGAACAGGGCATACCACGCAACCCATTTATTAATGCCGGCGCGATTGTCACATGTGACGCGTTATATAGCCGTTTATCTGCGCCGATGCACTCTATGCTTGAGTCATTTCGTCAGTTATCAGGAAATGCTCAGGTTGTTATTGATAAGAAAGTGGCAAATTCTGAATATGAGTTTCGTCATCGCAACGCCGCGATGGGGCATCTAATGAAGTCATTCGGCAACTTTAATAATGAAGTTGATGATGTGTTATGGGCTTACTTTAACTTCTGTGCCATAGAGTTAAACTGCGTAGAATTAGCAAAAGCTTACAATTACTTAGCAAACCAGGGTAAAGATGCCAATGGCCAAGAAGTACTCAGTGCAAGGCAAAATAAGCAGTTAAACTCGTTACTGTTTACCAGTGGTTTATACGATGCTGCTGGGGATTTTGGCTACCGTGTTGGTATGCCGGGTAAGTCAGGGGTATCGGGTACTATTTTAGCTGTGTTACCAAATCAATTTACTGTGGCTGTGTGGGCGCCAAGACTTAACTCGTATGGTAACTCAGTGGCTGGGATAGCGGCTCTTGAGCGTTTATCCCAGAAACTGGATATTTCGATTTTTTAGTGGAGATTACTGATCCCAGTAAACTTGCTCTAAACAATCTTCACGTTCAGGTAAACCACGCGATAAACGTGGCGAGTGCTGAACAAGTACTTCATAACTTGCACGGTTAGCGTATTTACTAATTTGTGCAAGCGATGAGTAGGTCATAGCAGGTTGCTGATGCTTCGCTGAGTTTGCCACATTAAGTTTGTGGTAAACGTTTGCTGATAGGTCATGCAGTACCGCAGCCAGAGCGCAATCGCCTGCGCCATTGGTGTTTTTAATACTATCTGGGCCACCCATAAACGGTGCTGTGTGGCTGTACGCACGAATAGGGTTTTGGCAGTCGTCTTTACGCATTGCGCGAGAAAATTCATAACGGTTAAAGTCAGCAATTGCACCTGGTAATAACGGGTATTCTGTTTCACGCTTGAATGAGTCGTCGACGTAACCGGCCATAAACAAGCCTTTTTCACCAGCCGTGCAAATAACTAAATCAGTCCAATCTAGCGCTTTGTCGGCTGCCAGAAGCGGATCTTCAAAGCCAGTAATAGCGAGACCTTCTTCTTCGTTCATAGCAAGAATATCAACATGCTCTTTTACAAAGTCAGCCCACCAAGTAGGATCTTGTTCAATTAGAAACTTAGTGCCAAGGGTTAAAACCACAGGGACACCTGCATCATTGGCATATTTCACTGCCTGCATGGTGGCTTCTGTCATGGTTTCATCACCTTGAGTACGCATTAGGTATGCGCTGATCACCAGTGCTGAAGAATTCTCAATAAGTGCCTGATCGATTGATTCAGGGCGCAGATGATTCATAAGCCCCGCGCTGATTGCGAAGGTACGTTCACCGGTCTCGTCAATTAAAGTAAAACAACGACCAATAGGGCCATCTACAGGCTGAAGGTAGTCAAGGTCAACGCGGCTAGAAGTGTTACATAAAAAACGGTATGCATAGCTGCCGATTTTGATATTTTCACTCATTACCCCTAAAAGTACTGATCGGTCATCAGCTAGGGTAGAGTAATTGTGCATGGTGTTACCTACCGTACCACCGGCAAACTCATAATCGATCATATTGTCGAGTTTTAGTCTGTCGTATAGTGCGTTGGTAATATCGTTATCGATCACTTGCGACATGCCACGGCGCAATTGAAATTCATCTAGGAAAGCTTGATCAACTTTCGCTTCAATATCTACCACAATTTGGTCGATACCCGTAATATAACTACGTTGTAGTCGGTCGGTTGAGTTAAGTTGATTCGTCAGTGGATCTTTGGCTTCCACCGGAAAATAATGTTTATGCCTGCGGCGTCCAGGAAATTTCATTTGCTACCCGTGTTGTAAGCTAAATAAAAAAAGCGCGAGATTATAGCGCAATATGGGTCCATTGAGCCATGAAAAAGCCACTAAATTTTGCGTTAATTTTTAAGTGTAGCAGTATTTAATGCCGACATTTTTCACTAACTAGGTATAATTACTCACAGTTTTACAATATTTGTGTGATATATGAGCGAACAATTTAGCGACCAATATTGGATGGAAAAAGCATTAAACTACGCTAATGAAGCGGCTGCGATTAATGAAATTCCGGTTGGTGCTGTGCTGGTAAAAGACAATCAACTGATCTCCTATGGTTATAACCGCTCAATTATCGATAACGACCCATCCGCTCATGCTGAAATGATGGCAATCCGCGAAGCAGGTAAAGTGCTTAATAACTACCGATTAATCGATTGCACCTTGTATGTTACGTTAGAACCTTGTTCTATGTGCGCAGGTCTGTTGGTACATAGCCGCATTAAGCGGTTGGTATTTGGTGCTAAAGATGCCAAAACGGGATCGGCAGGATCAATTATGAATCTACTGCAAGAGCCTAGGCTTAATCATCAAGTTGAAGTAACCGGTGATGTACTGAGTGAGCAGTGTGGGGCGGTAATTTCAGCGTTTTTTAAGCGTCGTAGAGAAGAGAAAAAGGCGGCAAAGCTGGCTGCTCGCAACGCCTAGTTATACAACCGGCGTTGCAGGAACTTGTGCTTCCATTAACTGCATCGCAAATAAGCGGCGACGCCAAATAACTTTTTTGTGTGTATTACGTAGCATGATACGACGGCGGGTCGCCGTTGAGTAAATAACATTACGCTTGAACTTATGTGTCGTGCGTCTTCTTTTTAACATGAGTGCTCCTTAAGTGAGAGTAAAGCATGGCATGGTCCGTTCCATTTCTACTAAAAGATAATGATCATTTGATGACAAGTAAACAGATTTCGGTGCTTGAGGTTAGTTGTTTTCTAATTCTTGCTGCTCTGAGTCGGTTTGTTGCGTGTTGTCATTTGGCTTTGGTTCGCTCGCTTGCGCTTCAGGTTTAGCTTCTTCAGTGCTTTGTTCTTCTTCGCTTGGGTTAGCAATCGCATCATTTTCATCAAGCCAAACCAGTGCGTCGTAATAGCGACGAATATTATCAACGTATTTTACTGCAACATCGCCACGGGCATAACCATATTTGGTTTTTCGATAGTAACGCTTTTTAATTAAAAGCGGTAAGCGCTTTTTAACATCAGCCCACTTATCGGGGCTTGCACCTTCTTGCTCGGTAATAATGCGTGCGTCGTTGACGTGTCCCCAGCCAACATTGTAAGAGGCTAAGGCAAACCAGGTTCTGTCGGGCTGCGGAATGCGTTCAGGGATCCAAGAAATTACTTTGGCAAGATACTGCGCACCGCCTTTAATATTTTGCTCAGGCTCTAGGCGATTTGTTACGCCGACCTGTTTTGCCGTTGCTTGGGTTAGCATCATAATACCGCGAACACCAGTTGGTGACTTAGCCCTTGGGTTCCACATTGATTCTTGATAACTCAAAGCTGCCAGTAATCGCCAGTCTATGTTACCTGCGTATTGCTCAAACCAAGGTTGATATTTGGGTAAGGTGTCTTTTATTGCTTCAATATAAGCAAGTGTGTTCACATAATTAAACTGGCGAACATGGCCGAAATATTTTTCTTCTAACACATAAAGCTGGTTGCTTTGTTTGACGTCGCCAAAAAATGGCACCATGAGGGCATATAAAGAGTCATCACCATCTTTTCTTAGTAACCAAGCGATAGGATCATTACGGGTAACCGAAAAGCCGATACTCAAGTTTGGGTGGTAGCGGCGAAACAGCGATAAGGTGTGCGAGTCTGCTAGGGTGTAATCAATTTCACCGTCGATAACAGCTTGCAGAAGCTCTTCTTCATCCATATCTTCTGTTTCGTTCCAGCTAAGTTCTGGATTAAGTTGTTTTAATTGTTGTAGTGCCAACGAGTGACTGCTTTTGGCGAGAACAGTCAGATTGCCGGTTAAATCCGCAAATTCACGGGGTCTATTACGGCCTTGTTTATAAACTAATTTTTGGCTTATTGTGCGATAGGTTGGGCCGAAGCGGTAATGCTCAGCCCGAATCGTATTATAGGTAAGACCTGACGCTATAATATCTAAATCGCCACTTTCTAAGCGTGCGAACATATCGGATAGATTAAAAAAAGGCACCATTTCAAGCTCAACACCAACATAGTCAGCAAATTCTTGGGCGAGCTCATATTCAAAGCCTTGCACACCTTGTGGAGCCTGATAGTAATTACTCGCGCCAGCTAATGTGCCGACTCTAATTTTGTTCTGCGCCTTGATATGAGCAAGTTGCGACGGTTGCTGTTGCATATCGCACGCACATAACATGAGCACTAAACTAAAAATAGCGAGTAATTTTTGCATAAATTATAAATGCCCCTTAAACCATTACCTTAGTGTTATAACAAAACTTCTAAGCCACGTCACTTGGCGAATAGTGTTATAGATCTATTTAAAAATTAATAACTATAACAAGGCAGATGGTAGATAAGTCATACAGAACAAGAACCTGCAGAGAAATAAAGACGACTAAGCTAGTTAATTGTTGCAACCTTAAAAGCGGTTATGAAGATTATTTAAATAAAAGCGTAATTTTGAGTTAAATCTAGACGTTATTTGCACTATAATATGCGCCTAAAATATCGTTCAATCCCTAACCCCGGATGAAAATACCTATGTTGATCCTTCGTGGTGCACCAGCACTTTCCGATTTTAGAGTTCAGAAAATTTTAGCGCGTTGCCAACAGGCACAACTTCCAGTCACTGACGTTTACGCAGAGTTCATGCATTTTGCTGATCTTACAGCTGATCTTTCAGCTGATGAGCAAACCAAGCTGGAAAAACTGCTTACTTACGGTCCAACAATTGCCGAGCATACCCCTGCTGGCACGTTAATTCTTGTAACGCCGCGTCCTGGTACTATCTCGCCTTGGGCATCAAAAGCAACTGATATCGCACATAACTGTGGCTTAAGCCAAGTTCACCGTGTTGAGCGTGGTATTGCATACTACGTAGAAGGTAACTTATCAGCTGAGCAAACAGCTGAAGTTGCAGCGTTATTACATGACCGTATGACTGAAGCAACGCACGCGGATATGGCTGATGCAGCTAAATTATTCCGTCACGATGAGCCGCGTCCAATGTCATCAGTTGACATTTTAGGTGGTGGCCGTGAAGCGCTTGCTAAAGCAAACGTTGAGCAAGGTTTTGCGCTTGCAGATGACGAAATTGATTACTTGGTAGAAAACTTCCAAAAGTTAGGGCGTAACCCGAACGACATCGAATTATTCATGTTTGCACAAGCAAACTCTGAGCATTGTCGTCACAAAATCTTTAACGCCGATTGGACAATTGATGGTATCGAACAGCCAAAATCATTGTTCAAAATGATCAAAAACACTTACGAGCAAAACCCTGAAAACGTACTATCTGCATATAAAGATAACGCAGCGGTAATGAAGGGCTCGCTAGCAGGTCGTTTCTTCCCAAATAACGAAGGCGAGTACGCATACCATCAAGAGAACATCGAAATCTTGATGAAAGTTGAAACGCACAACCACCCAACAGCGATTGCGCCATTCTCAGGTGCAT
Organism: Pseudoalteromonas sp. S1650; assembly: GCF_005887195.1. Taxonomy (NCBI): domain Bacteria; kingdom Pseudomonadati; phylum Pseudomonadota; class Gammaproteobacteria; order Alteromonadales; family Pseudoalteromonadaceae; genus Pseudoalteromonas; species Pseudoalteromonas sp. S1650. Next base: position 9,832 of record NZ_PNDF01000085.1, read on the forward strand.
CAACAGGTTCTGGTGGTGAAATTCGTGATGAAGGTGCTACAGGCCGTGGTTCTAAGCCTAAAGCAGGTTTAGTTGGTTTCACTGTATCTAACCTACGAATTCCTGGCTACGAGCAGCCATGGGAAACAGACTTTGGTAAGCCTGGTCGTATCGTAAATGCACTTGATATCATGACTGAAGGCCCATTAGGTGGTGCGGCATTCAATAACGAATTTGGTCGTCCTAACTTACTTGGTTACTTCCGTACATACGAAGAGAAAGTATCAAGCCATAATGGTATCGAGGTACGTGGTTACCACAAGCCAATCATGCTTGCAGGTGGTTTAGGTAACATTCGTTCTGAGCATGTTCAAAAAGGCGAAATCCCTGTAGGTGCTAAGCTAATTGCACTAGGTGGTCCGGCAATGAACATCGGCCTAGGTGGTGGTGCTGCGTCTAGTATGACATCAGGCCAATCAAACGAAGACTTAGACTTTGCATCGGTACAACGTGAAAACCCAGAAATGGAACGTCGTTGTCAGGAAGTTATTGATAAATGTTGGCAGCTAGGTGATGCAAACCCAATCGCTTTCATCCACGATGTGGGCGCAGGTGGTCTTTCTAACGCATTCCCTGAGCTTGTAGACGACGGTGGTCGTGGTGGTAAATTCCAACTTCGTGATATTCCAAACGATGAGCCGGGTATGGCACCACACGAAATTTGGTGTAACGAATCTCAAGAGCGTTACGTATTAGCAGTTGCGGCAGAAGACTTCGCGCGCTTTGAAGCAATCTGTAAACGTGAACGTGCAGAATACGCTGTTATTGGTGAAGCAACAGAAGAGCGTCACTTAACGGTTGAAGATAGCCACTTCGGTAACAACCCTGTTGATCTTCCGCTTGATGTTTTACTTGGTAAAGCACCAAAAATGCACCGTGAAGTTGAATCGAAAAAAGCGCAATCTCAACCATTAGACGTTGCTAACATTGATGCTGTAGACGCTGCACAGCGTTTATTACGCTTACCAACGATTGCTGAGAAAACATTCTTAATCACCATTGGTGACCGTACGGTAACGGGTTTAGTTGCGCGTGACCAAATGGTAGGTCCTTGGCAGGTGCCAGTAGCAAACTGTGCGGTAACAGCCGCTGCGTTTGATACTTACCACGGTGAAGCAATGTCACTAGGTGAACGTACACCAGCTGCACTTTTAAACTACGGTGCTTCTGCTCGTTTAGCTGTGGCTGAGTCACTAACGAACATTGCGTGTGCTAACATCGGTGGGCTTGAAAATATCAAGCTATCTGCAAACTGGATGGCCGCAGCAGGTCACCCAGGCGAAGATGCGGGCCTTTACGAAGCTGTAAAAGCGGTAGGTGAAGAGCTTTGTCCGGCGCTTGGTTTAACTATCCCTGTGGGTAAAGACTCAATGTCGATGAAAACTCAATGGGATGAAAACGGTGAGCAAAAATCGGTTACTGCGCCATTATCACTGATCATTACTGCCTTTGGTCGTGTTGAAGATGTGCGTAAAACAGTAACGCCACAGCTACGCACTGATAAAGGTGAGTCATCACTATTATTAGTTGATTTAGGTGCGGGTCAAAACCGCATGGGCGCATCAAGCCTTGCACAGGTTTATAAGCAACTAGGTGATGTAACGCCTGATGTTGATAACCCAGCACTATTAAAAGGTTTCTATGAAGCAATGCAAGCGCTTGTTGCTGATAACAAGTTACTTGCTTACCATGACCGTTCAGATGGTGGTTTATTCACGACTATCGCTGAAATGGCATTTGCTGGTCACACGGGTGTAACAGTTGACCTTGCAGGCTTAACAGGTTCAGACATCGAAGCGCTTTATAATGAAGAGCTAGGTGCGGTTATCCAAGTAGCAAACGCTGATTTAGACGCAGTGAAAGCGGTTCTTGCTGATCACGGCTTAGCTGCTATCAGCCATGAAATTGGTGCACTAAACGCTGATGACCGCGTGGTATTCACTCGTGGTGATGATGTGGTTCTTAACCACACGCGCACTGAGCTTCGTACTATTTGGGCAGAAACAACTTACCAAATGCAGGCACGTCGTGATAACCCTGAGTGTGCTAAGCAAGAGTTTGACGCTAAATTTGACGCAAAAGACCCAGGTCTTAACGTAAAACTAAGCTTTGACTTAAACGAAGATGTTGCAGCGCCTTACATTGCAACGGGTGCGAAGCCGAAAATGGCGATTCTACGTGAGCAAGGTGTTAACTCTCACTTAGAAATGGCTGCGGCATTTAACCGTGCAGGCTTTGCTGCGGTTGACGTGCACATGAGCGACATTCTTGAAGGTCGTTTAACACTTGAGCAATTTAAAGGCTTAGTGGCATGTGGTGGTTTCTCTTACGGTGACGTATTAGGCGCAGGTGAAGGCTGGGCTAAGTCAATCTTATTTAATGAGATGGCACGTGAGCAGTTCCAAAGCTTCTTCCACCGCGAAGATACATTCAGCTTAGGTGTGTGTAATGGCTGTCAAATGCTTTCAACATTGAAAGAATTGATCCCGGGCACTGAGCACTGGCCACGTTTCGTAACGAATAAGTCAGAGCGTTTTGAAGCTCGCTTTAGCCTTGTAGAAGTACAAGAAAATCCATCGGTATTCTTTAACGGTATGGCAGGTTCACGTATGCCTATCGCTGTTTCTCACGGTGAAGGTCATGCTGAGTTCGCAAACGCTGATGCAGTTAAAGCAGCGCTTGAGTCAGGTACAGTGGCAGTGAAGTTTGTTGATAACTACGGTAACCCAACAACGCAATACCCAGCTAACCCGAATGGCTCGCCAGAAGGTATCACAGGTATTACCTCTACAGATGGCCGTGCAACGGTTATGATGCCGCACCCAGAGCGTGTATTCCGTACGGTTGCTAACTCATGGCACCCAGATGAGTGGACTGAGGATAGCCCATGGATGCGTATGTTCCGCAACGCTCGTAAAAACGTTGGCTAGAACTTAATTGTGTGCCTAGCTATACAAGCTAGGTTCATACAAACCGTTTAAACTAAAAAGGCTGCACTATCATGTGTGGCCTTTTTGTTTATAATGTTCTGAGAAGCGAGAAGCGAGAAGCGAGAAGCGAGAAGCGAGAAGCGAGAAGCGAGAAGCGAGAAGCAAGGAGAGTTTTTTGGAGGTTAAGCGGGCGGGTATTGGTTGTCT